>JAOAPQ010000676.1 GCA_025462965.1 Bryobacterales bacterium | reverse complement strand
CGGTATTCACTTTGGCCGCATCCACCGCGGCCTGAGCTGCCTGCACCGCCGCGCTGCTCGCCTCAATCTGCGCCTTGGCCGTTTCGACACTGGCCTTCGAGGCTTCGATCTGCGCTGTGTTGGCGATGTTATTCTGCACGGCGTTGTCCAAGTCCTGCTGCGTGATTGCCTGCTGTTTTACGAGCGGCGTGTAGCGATCCACGTCCAGTTGGGTTCTTCCCTGATTCGCCACGGATTGCGCGAGCTGGGCCTGGTACTGCACCAACTGCGCCTTGGCCTGAGCAAGCTGTCCTCTTGCCTGGGCCAGTTGTCCCTGCGCCTGAGCGAGCGCGGCGTCAAAAGGCCGCGGATCGATCTTGAACAGCGGTTGGCCTTTACGCACGAATGAGCCTTCGGCATAATCCTGCGAAAGCAGATAGCCGGTCACCTGCGCCCTGATGGCCGCGTTGACCATTCCGTCCAGCGTGCCGATCCACTCGTGATAGATGGGAACGTCGCGTTGCTCTACCACGGCTACCTCGACCTCGGGCGGCGGCGGCGGTCCCGCCGCGGAGGTCGATCTTGTGCAACCCGCCCCTACCAAAGCTGCAGGAATCAATACAACCGCGGCCCAAACGTCACTCTTATTGAATGCAGTTGTCACCCTTATCTCCTCTTTATGGCCCGCTCCGGCGAGCCGGCCTCCCCGTAATTTCCTCGACGAGAGCCTCCAAAGCCACTCCTGTTGCGACAAAGCGGGCTCCTGCCTGGTTCATCGCATGGAGCAGACGCAGACCTGCCTGGTCTATCCATGTAACCTCCCGGATGTCGATTTCGACCCGTCTGCCGGAACCCGGTGAGGAACGCCAGGTGTTTTCGGTTTCGGCGACCCAGGCCCCCTCGAGTCTGCCCGCAAGCTGCATGCGCCATAGCGCGCCGTCCTCCTGAACTGTGATTCTCAACATGTCGGTTTCCGGTATCCGCCCCGGTGAAACGCACGTGCAAGGCCACGGTCTTGCCACCCCGTAACCTACTGAGCCTCAAAGTGCGCGGTGCTCAGCCGGCCCCGCGGAGTCCGCCGCAAGTGTCGGCTTGAGGGCACGATGCCCGCAATCGGGCAGCACGGGACGGCGATGCCTGTTTCGGTCCGACGCCAAATCGGGTGCATCCAGACCGGCGGCGTCGCATCTAACTCGGTGAGTTGGTGCAGTAAATGCTCGTCGCATGACTACACTTGTAGCGGCAGAGAGGCTGGGGGAACCCAGTGCAAAGCAGTCGCTTGGTGCTCGGTACGAATCCCTGATACGTGTGGCCGAAGCGATTCGATCTCACCTGGATCAGAGCGACTTATTTCAATTCCTCGCGGATGAACTACGCAGGGTAGTTCCATTCGATGCGATCGCCCAATTCGACCACGCCGGCAATCGGACCCATTGGCGCTTCGCCGAAGACTACGATTCGCGGATGTGCAGGATGGTTTCGGATATTCCAAAGGAAGAAACCGCGGCATGGTGGGTGCATCGGACTCAGCAAGCGCTTGTGGTCCAAGTCACCGACAAGGAGACGCCCTTCCGCGGGACCATCGATGTGCTCAAAACATGCGGACTCCGTTCGTTATGTGCGCTTCCCTTGAGCACGGCTCATCGGCAACTCGGCAGCCTTGTTTTCGCGAGTAAGATCGCTGACGCCTACTCCCCGGAAGAAATACAATTTCTATCGCTTGTGGCAGGTCAGATCGCCCTGGCGATGGACGACGCTCTCAACTTCCATGAATCGCAACAAGCCCAGGAGCGCTTGAAGCTTCTCCTCGATCTGACAAATCGCGTTGTTTCGAAGCTGGACTTACAGGAATTGCTTCGGGAGGTTTCCGCCAGCATCCGTCGCGTGATGCAATGCGACAGCGTCGGCGTGACCTTTCCCGATCCGGAAACCGGCCAGTTGTTTCTTCGCGCGCTTGATTTTCCGGGTAGCAAGAGCGAGATCCGCGAACATATCCCAATAACCAAGGACACCTCGGCCGATTTGGCCTGTTTGGAAACGGTGTTCCGAACGGGTCAGGCCGTCAATGCCACAAAAGCGGAAATCCCGTTGAACTGTATGGCCATCCCTGAGGGCACCAATTCGCTTTGCCATTTGCCTCTCATGGGGCGGGACCACGTCCTTGGCGTTCTCAGCCTCAGCAGCACCCGGGAGAATGCATTTAGCGAAAGGGACATCGTTTTTCTCGGTCAGCTCGCGAATCAGATCGCGCTTGCGGTTGAGAATGCGCTCGCTTACGGAGAGATTGCCGATCTCAAAGACAAGCTCGCTCAGGAAGTAGTCTATCTACAGGACGAAATTCGGACCGAGCTGAAATTCGAAGAAATCGTCGGCCATAGTGATGTCCTGACGCGCGTGCTTGGGCAAATTGACGTCGTCGCGCCGACCGATTCCACTGTGCTTATTTACGGCGAGACAGGCACGGGCAAAGAACTCATCGCGCGGGCAATCCACAACCTGAGCTCGCGCCAGGCGAACGCTTTTGTAAAACTGAACTGCGCGGCCATTCCGACAGGCCTGCTCGAGAGCGAATTGTTCGGACACGAAAGGGGCGCATTCACGGGCGCGATTGCGCAGCGAGTAGGCAGGTTCGAGCTGGCGGATCGCGGCACGGTGTTTCTCGACGAAATCGGCGATATTCCCCTGGAACTGCAACCGAAGCTGCTGCGGGTTTTACAAGAGCGCGAATTCGAGCGCCTGGGCAGCACACGAACGCTCCGCACGGACGCGCGCTTGATCGCAGCGACGAATCGGGATCTGGCCGAGATGGTGAAGGAGCAGAAGTTTCGCTCCGACCTTTACTACCGCTTGAACGTTTTCCCCGTCCGCGTGCCGCCATTGCGCGAACGGCGGGAAGACATTCCTTTGCTGGTTCGCCATTTCGTTCAACAGTTCAGCCGCCAAATGGACCGGAGGGTCGAAACGATCCCCTCGGAAGCAATGAATACGTTGGTCCGCTATGACTGGCCGGGCAATATCCGGGAACTACAAAACGTGATCGAGCGGGCCGTGATCGTGTCCAGGGGGCCAGTGCTGAGGGTCCCGCTGGACCAGTTGAAGACCGCCGCTCCGACGGCGGAGGGTTCGAACGGCGGCAGTTTGTCAGAGGATGCAGGGAAGATGCGGGCAATCCTCGAGGACGTCGAGCGGCAGCAGATTTTGGCCGCTCTCAGGCAAACCGATTGGCTGGTTGCGGGTCCCAAGGGAGCCGCTGCTATGTTGGGCATGAAGCGCTCGACGCTTCAGGGGCATATGAAGAGGCTTGGGATTCGGGTTTCCCGCACCGGCAACTCGGGTCCATTCTCTATGCCCCAGTGGCAACGGTGAAATGGAATGTCGCGCCTCTGCTCTCGTTTTGAGTTGCCCATAGCCTGCCCCCATGAGCCTCCACAATTGTGCGGCTGATCGAGAGCCCAAGACCAAGGCCGTCCGCTTTCGTGGAAAAGAAAGGGTCAAAGATGAGGTCGGAGCCATGCGGACCCAAACCGGGGCCCGAGTCCCGCACCGATACGACCACCACACCAGAGCTACTGCTCCGCGACCGGACCACCAGTTCGCGCACAGGCCAGTCCAACGCGCTCATGGCCTCGTTGCCGTTGAGGATGAGGTTCAGCAGCACCTGCTGTAATTGCACGCGGTCGCCCAGAACGGGCGGGAGATCGCGTTCGAGTTCCGTCTGCAGTGTCACCCGATTGTTGGTTAATTCCCCGGCCGTCAGCTCGATCACTGCTTGAATAACCTCATTGACGCCGAACGACTCTTTTTGAGAGTGATTCTTTGCGACCAGAGCGCGAACTCGCTTGATCACATCAGCTGCACGGACCGCGTTCTTGGCAATGCGCTCGACAGCCTTTCGCGTTTCCTTCATAGCAGGAATCTCGCGGCCGATCCACTGCAGGCAGGCGCCGGCATCGATGGCGATGGCGCCCAGAGGCTGGTTCAGTTCGTGGGCGATAGAGCTGGTCAACTCTCCCATCGTGGAAATCCGAGCCACATGAGCGAGCTCGGCCCGCGCTTTCTGTAAAGCTCCTTCGGCGTTCTTTCGCTCGGTCACGTCCATGACCGTGCCGATTACCTCGGTAAGCTCCCCGGACTCGTTGAAGAGAGGGTGACCGACGGAGTGAATGAACCTGATCGCTCCGTCCGGGCGAACGATTCGAAAGTCTAAGTCGTATTCGCTTCTTTCCTCGACCACCTTCTTGAACGCCTGCTCCAAGAACGGCCGATCCTCCGGATGAACGATTTGAAAAAAGAGTTCGTACGATGGTTTGGCGCTTCGGGGATCGAAGCCATAGATGCGGTACATCTCCTCCGACCAGAAGACCTCACCTGTCGAAACATTCCAGGCCCCGCTTGCTGTATGGCTGAGTCTTTGGCCTTCCGATAGATACGCCTCGCTGCGCCGCAGCGCCGCTTCCACGCGCTTGCGCTCTGTAATGTCGCGCCAGTAGATCGATAAGCCCTCTTTCGTGGGATAGACGTCGTGCTCGTACCACCTGTTGCGTTCCGGGGAGAACGACTCGTAACTGAGAGCCGCACGCTCCACCATCGCCTGATGACACTTGTGGTAACTCTCGGTGCCCACAGCCTCGGGGAAGAGATCCCAGACATGATTGCCGATGAGTTGCTCTCTCGGCTTACCGAGGAGCTGCACCGCCCGTTCATTCACGTAGATGTACCGCCAGTTCTCGTCCCACGCGCTGAACCCTTCCTTGATGCTCTCCAGGATCTCGGTGATTTTCTCGTGGGCCGCCCGCACCTCCTCTTCCGCCCGCTTACGTTCGACGATCTCTCTTTCCAGTTCCTCGTTGGTTAATGTGAGTGCTCTTGTCCGCCGGACGACGCGCCGTTCCAACTCATCGCGCGCTCTTTCCAATGCATCCTGCAGCCTGCGCTCGGTTACGTCCTGAAGCAATGCCACGAATTGATCGACTGTACCGTCCTCCCGACGGAGGCATCTGACGGAAATTGTGCCGTAGATTATTTTGCCGTCTTTGCGGATCCACCGTTTATCCATCGAATAGCCATCGATTTCCCCAGCTATCACCCGATCGAATAGGGAGACGTCGGCGCTCAGGTCGTCCGGGTGGGTCAACTCCGCCCAAGTCATCCGCAACAGCTCGTCGCGCGGGTATCCTAAAATCTCGCAGATCCGGCTGTTGACCTCAATGATTCCTTTGGCCGGCGAGGTGACCGCCATGCCGATCAGCCCGAGTTCGAAGTAGCGCCGGAAGCGCTCCTCGCCTTTCCGGAGCGCCTCGTGAGCAGGCCTCTGGCCGGTGATGTCTCGCCCGCACACCGTGACGCCCTCAGCCGAAGGATACGCGGTCGCTCCGAACCACCTCCCGGAAGACGCATCATATTCTTCAAAAGGAACGGTGAAGCCTTCGATCGCGCTGCGGCACGCCTGCTCGAACCGAGTGCCGGTGACTGCGAGGGGAAACTCCCATGGCGTCCGCCCCAACATTTCCTCGCACGAATGCCCGGTAAGGTGCGCGGCCGCGCGGTTGAGGTACGTGTAACGCCACTCGCGGTTGAGCGCCAGCACCGCATCGGACATACTATCCAGAATGTGAAGGGCAGTCCGGCCGGGCGAGCCGGATTTGGAACGGACTCTCTTCGACTGCCGTCTCCGCGGTTCGTCCGCAGATCCGCTCATGGCGAGGATCCTCTTTTTGAAGTATATGCAATCGAGGGGAACGAGCTTTGCACGCGCCGGCAAGATGGATATTCATCCTCCGGATCTGCGCTAAGTTACCTTATGTTATCGACCGGCTGGCCTGATGCAAATCGAAATCAGTTTGCCCGAAATGAAGGTTTTGCATGCCCCAACACCTTAAAATAAGTATATGGACCTGCGAGCCGTTTCACGGCGCCTTTTGGCCCTCTTCTTTCTCACCAGCCTGGCCCATGCAGATACTGCCGCCTTCGATTTAGTCGGGCCCTCGATCGACATTAAGGTCGAGCGTAAAGGCAAGACCTTGCCGATATCCCAGGTGCCAAACCTTCAAGCGGGCGACCGGATCTGGATTCATCCGGCGCTGCCGCGTAACCAGTCGGCGCACTACCTGCTGGTGGCAGCGTTCCTGCGCGGCGCCACTAACCCCCCGCCGGAGAACTGGTTCACCCGTTCCGAAACCTGGAGCAAGAAGAACCGCGACGAGGGCATTTTCGTGACCGTTCCGGACGGCGCTGAGCAGGCCGTCATTTTTCTCGCGCCGGAAACCGCCGGCGACTTCAGCACTTTGCGCTCCGCCGTCCGGGGAAGGCCGGGCTCCTTTGTTCGCGCGATACAGGATCTGGAACAGGCCAGTCTGGACCGCTCCCGCCTGGATACATACCTGGCCGCTATCAATCGGACGGCGGAAACCGACACCGCCGCGGTGCATGATCACTCCGTGCTGCTGGCGCGAAGCCTGAATATGCGGCTGGATGAGGATTGTTTCAAAAAGCAGGTAGAGCAGCAGGCGGCCTGCCTGACACAAAAGAGCGACAACCTGGTGATGAATGACGGACACAGCCAATCGATGGTGGGAGCCCTGACGCAAGGCCCGGCATCCGACCTGATCGGCCAGATTACGTTCACACCGACGGCGGGAAGCGGATACTTCAGTCCCTATGTCGGCGCGATCGTCGATATGGGAAGAATTCTCGACAGCCTGCACACTGCTCAGTATCAGTACATTCCCGCTCTCGGGTTGCCGAAGCAGGACCAACTGCAATTGAAGCTCAACAGCCCTCCTTCGTTTCACAATCCCAAGTCTGTGATTGTGGTTGCTTTGCCGCCGGTCAAGCCCGAAGAGCAGCCGCCGCTGCGGGCGGTAGACCCGCAGCAGGCTTCCTGCGTGCAGATTACGCCGCTGGTCCTGCAGGTCTCAGGTGCGCCGCTCGCCTTCTCCAGCGACTTGTTGCACAATCTCGTGCTTCATGTGCAAGGCAAGTCCGGACCGGGCATCGATCTTCCCGCCAGGGCGGATGCCGTGCGAGGCGGCTACCTGATTGATACGAAGGCGTTGGCAGGCACGGAGTTTGACGGGGTCGCAACGGAGGGGGTTCTGCGCGGTTACTGGGGATTCGATCCATTCACGGGACCGACGTTCAAATTGCAGAACGCGCATCCGGCAGCGTGGACAATTCCGCAGACTGAAACTGCGTCGCTCTCGGCAGGCCGCGAACACGCTTTCCACCTGCATGCGGACTCGGCTGCCTGCGTCAATCAGGTCACTATTAAGCATCCGAACGGGAGTGAGTCGAAGGTGAACTGGAAAGTATCGAGGCCCGACGAGGTGGAGGTGAAGGTTCCAGCGGGCGGCGCTACACCGGGGACCTTGACCATGGCAGTAAAACAAGCTGGTTTGAATCAGCCGGACGAAGTGAAGATCAGCATCTATGCGGAAACGGGCCAGTTGGACCGGTTCGTCATCATCCCCGGCGTCCAGCAGGCCATCCTGCACGGATCACGCCTTGACGAAGTGGCAAGCATCGAGGTGAGCGGCGTTCACTTCACACCTTCCCCCACGCCGGGCGGACAGGGTGAGCTGCCGTTCGCGGCGGAAAATGCGAATGCAACCGAATCACTGAGTCCCGATAGCAAACTGAGCGCACAGGTTGTCCTGAAAGACGGACGTAAACTGGAGGTGCCGGCCATCGTAGAATCGCCCCGCCCGAGCGTTACCCTGCTCAGCAAGCGTGTGGAAACGGGGTCTGTATCCACAGCGTCCGCCATTCACCTGACAAACCAGGACGAGCTTCCGCTCGATGGTCATCTCTCGTTCTCGCTGAAAACCGGGATGCCGAAAGTCTTCCCCCGCGGTGAAAAGATCGAGATATCGGCGACCGACGACTCCCTCCACGTAATGCTGAGCATCGCGGACGGTAGCCTTACTTTGCAGGACCCTCACACGGTACTCGCCACGCTCGATCCCTCGAAGAGCTTCGGCAACTCTGCTTTTGGCCCCCTCCGTTTCCGGCCGGTGGACGAGCGCGGCGTCAAAGGCGATTGGCAGCCGCTCGCCACCCTGGTTCGTGTGCCTTCTTTAAAGGAACTGCACTGCCCTGAAGATGCGACCCAGCAATGCACCCTGAGCGGGACAAATCTGTTTCTTCTGGATTGTGTCGCTGCCGACCCGCAGTTCACTGTTTCGGTCCCGGTTCCGGAAGGTTTCGTGGACTCCACGCTGAACGTGCCCCACCCGACCGGGCCAATATTTTATGTCAAGCTGCGCGACAACCCGAAAGACGTGAATCTCGCCATGCTGCCGATAATCCCGGACAAGGCGCCCCAGTAAGGGCCAGCCG
>JAOAPQ010000643.1 GCA_025462965.1 Bryobacterales bacterium | reverse complement strand
CAAACAGCGATTGATCGAATTGGGGGGTGATCGTTAGTTGCGGGGGAAGAGTCGCCTTGATTTTCGGCAAAGCGTTATAGATCCCTGACACAATCGAAAGAGTCGAAGCATTGCCTGACTTCTGAACAGTAAGCAGAACACCTCGTTGCCCATCCTGCCGCACGATATTTTGCTGCACGGCATAGCCGTCCCGTACGTGCGCGACGTCCTGAATATAGAGAGTGCCGCCATTGACCACCTTTACCGGGATATGGTTAAGAGCATTCACCACGGACGGAGTGCCATTCAGCCCGACGTTGTACTCTGTCCGTCCGATCTTTGCCGTACCGGAGGGCAGGATCACATTCTGTGCATTGATCGCGTTCACCACATCATTCGGCGAGAGGCCTTTGGCAAGGAGTTGCGCCGAATCGATATCCACCATGACTTGGCGGACCTTTCCTCCATAAGGAATAGGAACAGAGGCGCCCTGAATGGTGGCCAGCTGAGGACGGATGAAGTTCACTCCCAAATCGTTCAATTGCTGTTCGGACATCCCTTTGCCGCTTAATCCGAGTTGCAGAATGGGAACCGATGACGCATCGTAGCTCAGAACCAGAGGCGGAGTGATTCCGGGAGGAAACTGCTTCAAACCGACTTGAGCCTCGGCGATGACTTCCGAAATCGCTCCATTGATATCGGCAGAGGGCTGCAGAAACACTTTGACTACTGCGACCCCGTTTAAAGACTGCGACTCGATATGCTCGATGTTATTGACGCTGGTGGTGAGTGACCGCTCGAAGATCGAGACGATACGTGTCTCCATCTCGGCAGGGGCTAGGCCGGTAAAGGTCCAGATAACGCTGATGACCGGGATGTTGATGCTCGGGAAGATGTCGACCGGCGTACGGAGCAGGGCAACCGGGCTGATCAGAAGCAGCACCAGCGAGAACACGATGAACGTGTACGGGCGCGAGAGAGCAAGTCTTACTATCCACATAAATTAACCTTTCGCTAACTCCCGACGCGATCCGATGGCGGACGGGAAGACAAATTAATAGTTCGCCAGCCGGAAAGCCGGGCATCCAACGAATAGCCGCCGGGACCCAGCAATGCCAGCGAACCGGATAAAGCCGCCAGCGACAACACAGCGAACGCCTGGTCAGCCTTGTTGCTCAACAGGAGCAGAATGATCGAGCAAATGGCTCCCACACTGGCGTTCGCGGAGGTTCCCACCCCCACGACTAACAGGACCGCAGTGGTGATCAGCACGAGAGCGAAGAAGAATGCGGCCGGGCTGGCGCCAAACATCGGTATACCGGTTTCGAAGAACCAGCCCGCAACAATGAGCCTCAGCAGAAGTAGCCCGAACCCCACTCCGCCATCCGGAAATCGCGAATACAACCTTGCCATCTGTTTCCCCTTGGATCGAAGAGCGCTTCAGGATGTCCTGCAGTCTCTCCATGTCCCAAGAATACGGAGATTGCGTTCCGCCATAAACGACAATGCGGATATGTGAGCGATAGCTCTTTCGGGTGTATTGATCCGGCCGGCGCGGGGTGTGAAAGCCAGAGTGAGGGAGTCTACAGGTGGATAATGCCGCGCCGCAGAGCGATCGTAACCGCCTCCGTTCGATCGCTGGCCTGGAGCTTCGAAAGGATATTTCTGACGTGCATCTTGACCGTATCTTCCGCGATCGAAAGTTCGTTGGCGATCTCTTTGTTTCGCTTCCCGGCCGAAATGAGGGACAACACCTGGACTTCGCGCGAACTGACCATATCCCCGGAAATGTGTTCCGCAAGCGTCTGGGCAACCGCTGCGGGAAGTCGCCGTTTTCCGGCGTGAACCGCGCGGATGACCTGCAGTAACTCCTCGCGAACCATCCCCTTTACGACATAGCCTTGAGCCCCTGCTTCCAGCGCGCGTCGGATGTCCACATCGCCTTCATGGGAGCTCAGAACGATCATACGGGCGTTGGGAGATTCGGCTTTGATCTCTTCGATCACTTCGAAGCCGCTCATATCGGGCAGCCGGAGATCCACCAGAATTACGTCGGGGCGCAGTGCCCGAAACTGTTCCAGCCCATCACGACCTGTTGCGGATGCGCCCGCCAATGTCATGTCCGGTTGAAGATTGATGATGGCGGAAAGCCCGTCGCGAACCGTCGGATGGTCGTCGATACACAACACTCGAATCTTGTTCGAATCACTCATAAAGTCGTCCCGTTTCGTCGACCGGCGGCAGCGCGTCCTCGGAAACGCGGTATTCGCGATTTCGCAACGCTCACTATACGGCTCCATCTCGTTGAGACATTGCCGTTCGATCGATTATCGCCGGAATCCTCGTCGGCGCTCTGATACACCAGCCCTCCGGGCACGGATAAATCGACTTCGGTCCCCTGGCCCGCACCGCTCCGGATGGAGAGAGTCGCGCCGATTCGTTCCGCGCGTTCCCGCATGCCGCGGATTCCATGGTGACCCGGCCGCCCGCGCGTAATCGTATCCTCGTCAATGCCGCACCCGTTATCCTGAACCGAGATCCGCAGGTCCCGTTTGCCGTAGCTGAGAAGAACGCGAATCTTGCCCGCGCGAGCATGCTGAAAGGCGTTGGCGATCGCCTGCCGGCCAATCTGCAGCACGTCGTTGCCCGTCACTGGATTTAAACGACGCTCATGACCTTCCACCAGGATGCGAATCTCGCTTGCGCCTTCTTTTCGAAGTCCGTCCGCCGTTTGCGAGAATCCTTTCACAATATCGTCCGCGCTCAAAGACAACGCACGCAGATCATTCAGAGCCCGGCGCCCCTCGTCCATTGCGGATTTCGATAAGCGGAGCGCTTTTTGAAGCGGGTGTTTCGCGGGAAGTTCGGATGGCAGCAGCTCGTCGGTAACCTCGATTTGCAGGCTGATACCCAGAACGCTTTGCAGCAGATTATCGTGCAACTCCTGGGCTATCCGTGTTCGTTCGCGCAGACGCTCTTCGAAACGCCCGCGCAACCGCGTGGTCAATTGCCACACCCGCATCCGGTAAACGGCCCAGGCGATGATCATCAGAACCATAAGGCAAACCACGCGGAACCATTGGGTTTGGTAGAAGGCCGGCAGTAGCTCAAAACCCAGCGCTGCCCCTGTCTCGTTCCAGATGCCGTCATTGTTGCAGGCCAGCACTTGAAACTGGTACGCGCCCGGACTTAGATTCGTGTAAAAGGCTTGGCGCCGCGTTCCGGCCTCCTGCCAATTCGAATCGTAGCCATGGAGTTTGTAGCGGAAGCGGACGCGGCGAGGCTCGACCAGGCTGAGGGCCGTATAGTCGAACTGCACGTCCTGCGTGAAGGGTCGCAAGCGGACCGCATTTCTTGTATCCACCGGGGTGGCGTCCGCGACCATCCGCTCGATCTGGACGGGCGGAGGGAGCGGGTTCTTTGGCAGATGCTGGGGATCGATAAAGGCAACGCCGGCTGAGGTCGTGAACCAGATCGTGCCATCGCTGGCCTGGGCGGCCGGCGACTGTCGGCCGCGATCCAGATTTCCTTTCAGGCCATCACGATTGTCAAAAAATTCGTGGGCAACCGCGTGTGACGGATCCTTAAGAGCGCGATCGAGCTCCACCCGGCTGAGGCGGGCGACCCCGCTCGTGTATCCCAGCCACAGCCGGCCGTCATGCGCCGGAATGATCCAGAGCACGCGTTCGCCGGGCAGCCCTTGTCTGCCGTTCCAACTGGCGAATCTGGGGCCATCGAAGCGGCTCAGTCCACGCTCGGCGCCGATCCAAACCGTTCCGTTATGATCCACCGAAACGGCGTTGATGGATCCGCTCGCGAGACCCTCGCGCTCCGAATATGCTCGAAACACGCCCTTTTCAAAAACGACGAGGCCTCCCTGGTAAAGGCCGAACCAAACTCGCCCCTTGTTGTCTCCGCATATCGTAAGAATCGATTTGCCCTTAAGCAGGGGCTCGTTCGAAAAGCTATCGGTTCCTTGACCGGACCACCTATAGAGCCCCTTGTCCGAATCAAAGATCCAAATCCGATTGCGATTGTCTTCCCCCATCGAAACGACACTGTTTAGATTCAATCCTGCCGGAAAGTGAACCTGCGACCAGACTCCGTTCGCCATGCGGGCCACACCGTTATCGGTCGCGGCCCACAGAGTGTTCTCGCGATCCGTGAACAATGCTTTGGCTCGCCTGCCCTTCAGGTACAACTCATAGTGGCCGCTATCGATGCGATTGACCCCATCTGAAATCGACGCCCAGACGCTGCCGTCCGGACCGGCCGCCAGGGCGCCCACACTACCGCTTGCCGACCCCTCGCGTCGATTCAACGTCGCAACCGGGCCGTCGCGAATGCAATCGAGGCCGTCTTGCGTTCCGACCCAGAGGTTGTGCTCTCGATCTTCGAAGAGGGACCACACGTGATCGTTGGAGAGGCCATCCGCTCGTGAGAACCTCTCCGGCGGTGAATTCTCCTCGCCCGACCGCACTCGGAGTAGTCCATCCCCGAGCGTTCCTATCCAGGTGTTCCCCTGCTTGTCGCGGACGGCAGCGCGTATATCGAGTTCGCTCCCGTTGCTTGCACTATGGACAGGCTGACTTCCCTGGAGACTGATGGTACGTCCGTCGGGACCTGTAATCCAAATCGCTCCGTCGTGATCTTGACTGAGCAACCACTTCCCTGTCACAGGCTTCTGAGGCCGCAGCTCGCCGGTTGCAGGTTCGAGCCGCTCAACGCTTCGGCTGGTACTGAGGCAGATTGAGCCTTCTTTGTCCTGTAGCAGTCCGGAGTAGAAATCCGCCGGCAAATTGATCGCAGGGCCAATCTGCGCAAGGGTATCCGGACGGAATCGCGCGATGCGTTTCGCAGTCGCCGCCCAGAGAGTACCATCGCGGGCCTCCAGCACTGCCTCCACTGGTGCATCGATCGTGGCAATGGTTAGCTCCTCCCCGCGTATGCGGCCCACGACGCCGGAAGTAGTTCCGACCCAAAGACCCCGATCCCGAGCGGCTCTCACGACACGGACTGCGCCCAAAAGGGTTCCATTGCCCTTGGGACGCCAGTGGACGAACTGAATGCCATCGAAGCGCGCAAGGCCGTCTGTGCTGCCAAGCCAGATGTACCCGTCCGAGCTCTGCGCGATGGAGTAGATGAACGTGGCCGGAAGACCGTCGTTGCTGGTCCATCGGGTCTGCCGATATTCAGTGAGAGCCCGCCGCGGATCGAGTGCATCCGCGGGCAAAGCCAGCAAAAGGCCCAACGTAGCCGCAAACAGTATCCGCATTGGATCGACTGAAATGGTTCCGTGACCGCACTTCCACTTTATGTTAGCTCGGTTCACCGTCCATACAGTCGCACAGGACCTGTCGAGAGAATGGGCAAGCCGGAGGCCGCCAACTTCCAGACGGAGCTGACGGGTGCTACCGCTAATCGAAAGTGTTAATGCCCGATGATCACAACCGCGTCCATGCCGTGCAATGACAATCCGGTTACGGTCTTGCCTTTCAGAATGGCAACCGTGCCTCCTGGATTCTTGAATCCAAGTAGTTCCGTTCTGAAATGGCAGACAACATCAAGCAGCCCGTCACCGTTTATATCCTCCGCTCGACTGCAGAATACGAGGCTGTGCTCATTTCCCGTAGCGCCAAATGTTAGCGAAGTTACGTCGGTCTGAGCCGGAGCGTTAAAGGTAGGGCTGGAAACAATCGCAACCGGAGTCGTACCGTGGCTGGTAGGGTTGATCCTCGGCGGGTCGCCGTCAGGCTTCACATCAATTGTGACAGTCACGGAATCAGGTCCTGGACTGAACGCCAGACTGCTGATGCCAAACCTGAATGCCGTACCGGTCGGACCGACCGCACTCAGCACGCCGGTAGATGTATTCAAGGTGTAAAGCGTGTTGGTGCCGCGGAAATTACCATCGGCTATGTAGGCGGTTCCGGTAGCCGGATCGAACGCCAATCCGGCGGAATATCCAAGGTGCGCGCCAGTCAGGTCGAGGGTGTTGATGACGGCGCCTGTCGCCTTGTTCACTTTCAAGAGCCTCGATAAGTTTATGCCGTCGGCCGGAACCGTTGTGTTCAGGATGAACAGGTTTCCGAGCGGATCAAACGCCAGAGCAGCCAGACCGCCACCAAAGCGGCCGGTGTCCACAGGTCCGATTATTGTTGCATGTCCGGTGGTAAGGTCAATCGTGAACAAGTCCGTGATGCCAGGGCTGGGGATCTCCCCGACGCCGTATAGAGTGTGGGTGACCGGATCGAACGCGATGTCGCCTTTTGCGATATTTGAAAGACCGGTGGGACCAATCAGTGCGGCCGTTGACGCGACGGGATCGATTCGATAGAACGCATTCCGGGTGCTCCCGTCGGACGCGGTCAGACCGTATAGCGTTCCATCCTGAGAAAACGTGATCCCGACAACACCACTGGCTCCCTGTAGTAGAAGGCCGGATCCCATGGCTTGTCCGGTCGCGGTATTCACACGGTAGAGGACGTTCGGAAAAAAGTTGTAGTAGCTGATGGCGAACAGGTCGGCTCTGGCCGTACCGGCTGCGAGAAGTAGCGCTCCACCAAGAAGGAGAGCGGAGAACATTTTGGTGCGCATAGCGCCTCCGGTGAGAGGGTATCATCGACCGGAAACCGGCGCTACTAGGAGAAATCCTGTTCAATAAAAAGCGGCGTGTCCGCCTTTTATGCTTCCACTTGTGATATGACGCAGGAAGAGGCTGGAATTCCAACTGGTGTCGTGCGTTAGAAGTCCATTTAGCAGCTCTACGTAATGGTGGGGCAGGCTTTAGCCTGCGGACCCGCTTCCAGCGGGCCCCGCCAGCCGGAAGGCTGGCGAATGGCCACGCAATCAGCTTGTAACTCGGGACACCGGACCGGGCTTTAGTTTCACGTCGGACGCCTCGGCCTAGCGTCACTCTCACCTACTCGGCCGTTCTGTAACCGGCTTTTCTCCCGGACCGGGCAATGTGCTTTTCTTGCCTCCAGCGGCTTCTCCTTCGAACAGAGCCTGCAAATCTCGGTACGGGTATATCGTCGGCGCCTTGTTTTGCATCAGGCCCCCCGTATCCGCAGTAGGGCCGTAATTGCTGTGCTCCTCACGGCCGAGCATGCGGAGTAGCGCCAATTGTTGGCCGCGATGATGGGCCGTATGGGTCATTCGGCGAGTCATCACCCAAGCCCGCAACCTCCGTACGTCGAAAAACGTCGTCTCTCCTTCCCACCAGGTCTCGTCCTTGTCCCGCAGCACAGCCAGCCGCTTTCCGCTGTCTTCCGCGTACCGCCGCATGAATTCCAATCTGGTCTCTTCTCCCGGCAGCGGCGGCGCTGCGACGTCAATATCGAGCATTGTCCGAAACCAGATGTCCTCGCTGACACACTGATGCACCATATGCTCGTGGACACTACGTCCACGTGTATCGGTGTGGTGAGGTCGGACCGGGAGATCCTGGTCAGTGAACATACTCCAGGCGCTAATCACCTTGACGCGCTCGGTCTCGTAAGTCTCGATCAGAAAGTCGTATCTCATTCAGTCATCGATACACGTGTCCAATGATTGCCCTGGTGACAGGCACCCCTGAAACGGATGCAGTCACAGGCTTTTCCCCACACTCTCGACCAGGTCCAGAGTTACACCGAGAGCGCGCCTGCTATCTTCACTGCGCAGTCTGCGGAAAAGCTCGAAGAACCCCGGGGCTTTGCGCGACTTCTCTCTCACGGCTCCCTCCGTCGCGGCCTGAACCAGGCCAGTGAGAGTTTCCGGTGGGATGCTGCCGAGCACTTTTGTTAACACCAGCAGATTGCGAATTGCGCGAATAGACTCCGGAGTATCGACTGCCTCCACCAGAGTGTCGATCAATTGGTCTCCCGCACCCAACAGTCCGCGGAGCAGATCCAAGACTCCACGGTCATGTAGCAGCTGTAGCAGTTCGTAAGCGGACTGGACTGCATCCGCGTGTTCACCCGCTGCCGCGGGCAGACCCGCCCCGATAGGAGCCGCACCATTCTGTATGGGACGAAAAGTAATGGGTTGAGCCATTTTTCAAATCCTCGTTATTCGGTATCGATTTGCACGAGCCCATTTCCCGGGAAGTGGTAGCTCGTTTGGAGCCACTTCCTCTCCACTTCAACCCCCTTCTGCGGTGTAGGGTGCCCGAAGCGGTGATTGATTCTACGCAGTGGGCTCTCGCCTTTAGTTTCGAGGACTTCCATTCTCACGGCAGTCTCCTTGTAGGCCGGCGTGTGTGTGGCAGGATCGGTATGGCTGCCGGTCAACAGGTTGACTGGGCTTTCCGTCGAATTCATGGGCATATAAAGCTGCCCGTTCTGAACCCGGTCCGTTACCAGCGCGCGTACGCGTACTCGGCCATGGCGGGAAACGAGAAGTACGAGACTTCCACTTTCAATGCCGCGGATACGAGCGAGCTCCGGCGATACTTCCACGAAAGTATCCGGTGTCTTGGCGCGAATGCCCGGGCTGCGGTAAGTCATATTTCCTTCATGGAAATGTTCCAGTAAACGGCCGTTATTAAGGTGAAGATCGAATTCGGTGTCCGGACGTTCCGGTGCTTCGCTCCAGGTGAGTGGAAACAGGCGGGCTTTCCCGTCGGGGAAATGGAAGGCTTTCGTATAGAGAAGTGGTTCGTCGCTGCCGTCCGCCGCGACGGGCCACTGCAGCGATCGGTAGCCTTCGAGCCGGTCATAGTTGACTCCCGAGAACATAGGCGTCACAGAAGCAATCTCGTCCATGATTTGCGAAGGATGTGAATAGTCCCAACCGGCGCCGAGGCGATTCGCGATATCCAGAATGATCTTCCAATCGGGGCGGCTGCCCTCCAACGGCTCGAAGACCTGGTAGAGCCTCTGCACGCGCCGCTCGGTGCTGGTGAACGTACCTTCCTTCTCCAGGCTTGGGCTGGCGGGTAGAACCACATCTGCAAAGCGGCATGTCGAGCTGAAGAAAATGTCCTGAACTACGAAGAACTCCAGCTTGCCGAAAGCCTCGGAAACATAGTTGGCATTGGAATCCACGAGCCCCATTTCTTCGCCGCACAGATACATCGATTTGAGCGTGCCCTCGTGGACCGCGTCGACCATCTCATGGTTGTCCAGACCTTTCGCGGTAGGCACGCGTACACCCCAGCATGCTTCGAATCGGCTCTGCACTTCGGGGTCGAGAACGGACTGATATCCCGGCAGAAGGTTCGGCATCGCGCCGTGATCGCTGGCGCCTTGGACGTTGTTGTGGCCGCGCAGCGGGTACGCGCCGCTTCCGGGACGCATATAGTTACCCGTCACCAGAAGCAGGTTGGAAATCGCCGTGGACGTGTCCGATCCGTTGCTGTGCTGTGTCACGCCCATAGCCCAGAGAGCACAGACGGATTCCGCCTCGGCTATCATTGTGGCAACCTGCTTCAGCGTCTCGATGGAAATGCCGCAGGTTTGCGAGGCAAACTCGAGAGTGAACGGCTCAAGACTCTTTCTGTATTCCTCAATGTCGTTCGTCCATTCGTTCAAGAAAGCGGTGGCGGCCATGCCGTTGTCGAGCAGATACCGAGTGACAGCCGAAAGCCACACCAGATCGGTGCTGGGGTTTGCACGGATAAACAGATCCGCACGCTTCGCCATTTCATGCTCCCGCAAGTCCGCAACAATTAGCTTCTGTCCATGCAGCTTGTGCGCGCGTTTTACGCGGGTGGCAAGCACCGGATGGCTCTCCGCTGTATTGCTCCCGACGATCAAAACCAGGCCTGCCTTTTCGATGTCTGAAATGGAGCCGGAATCGCCGCCGTAGCCAACGGTTCTGAATAAACCCATGGTCGCGGGTGACTGGCAGTAGCGAGAGCAGTTGTCCACGTTGTTCGTTCCGATGACTGCCCGGGCCAGCTTTTGCATGAGGTAGGCCTCTTCGTTTGTGCACTTCGATGAGGCAATAAACGCCAGTGCGTCTGCGCCGTCGCGGTTCTTGATCTCCTGAAATCGCCGGGCGACCAGATTCAGGGCTTCGTCCCAATCCGCCTCACGAAACTGGTCTCCTTCACGAATCAGCGGTTTTGTCAGCCGCTCCTGACTGTTCACGAAATCCCATGCGAACTTACCCTTCACACAAGTGGACACGCCGTTGGCCGGACCTTCCGCCGGCTCCACCTTGAGGATGTGCCGATCCTTGGTCCACACATCGAAACTGCAACCGACGCCGCAATAGGTACAGACTGTCTTAGTGCGGCGGACGCGATTGGGACGCATCGCCGATTCCGCCTCGGAGACCTTGAGAATCGCGGTTAAGCCCGTCTCGTGCTCCAGTCCCTTCACCACGTCGATCATGCCGTCAAGGGCGCGCTTGCTCAGACCCGTAAGGAACCCTGCATGCCCGACCATTGTTTTCTCCATCAATGCGTTGCACGGGCAGACCGTCACGCAGTGTCCGCAGGATACACAGCTCGATTCTCCGATGGGTACCCCATGGTCCCAAAGCACTCGCGGATGCGGATCCTCCCAGCGGATTGAGAGCGTCTCGTTAACCTGCAGATCCTGGCAGGCTGCGACGCACCGGCCGCACAGAATACATTGGCCAGGGTCGTATCGGTAAAACGGATTGCTGTTGTCGACTTCGTATGGTTTTGGCTCAAACGGATAACGCTGGTGTTCAATGCCCAGCATCTTCGTTGTGTTGTGCACCGTGCAATTTCCGTTGTTGTTGTCGCACACCGTGCAGTAGAGATCGTGGTTGTGCAGAATGCGGTCGAACGCCTCCGCGCGCGCCGCCGTTGCGGCTTCGCCCGTGGTCATCACACTCATCCCGCTGAACACGATCGTGGAGCAGGCTCGAACGAGCTGCCCATCGACTTCGACGATGCAGGTATCGCAGGTTTGAATCGGGCCCAGCTGCGGGTGATAGCAAACCTGCGACAACGGCAGTCCAGCACGATTGATCGCGTCAATCAGGCGTTCGCCGGCATCGGCTTCGAGTTTGGTGTCGTTAATCGAGATGTAAGCCATCACAGGAGTCCGCCGAACCCGACGCACGTCCGGGGCCAGAACGCACAGCTCTCTTCTCTCAATGATTGCTAGTGTTTTCACAAGTACGTGTCGGCCCACCGACATCGTGTCGTAGTTCCTTAGTCCTTGTTCGGCACGAACGGCGGTCAGCCCGCCGCCTGGCCTTGCAAGCCCTCTCGGTGTCGCCCTTGCGACTCAGTTCGAGCCTCCATGTCCTTCGTTGGTCCCCGTCCTCCCCGCAGGCGGAGGTAAGGACCCTGCCTGCCTTGGAATCCCAAGAAACAGGCCGGCGTCCGGTCTGGTTTGCGAAGTGCTGTTAAGCCAGTGTTCAGGAAAAAGGAGAACAGCAGGTGAGTGACGAAAAGCGGGACAAAGTCGGTCTTGGTGGTTTATCAAGAAGGAACATGTTTGGAATCAGCTCCACATTGGCCACGGCGGCACTCGCGGGAGTGGCTGCGAGCGCGCAGCAACGACCAAACACGCGTAAAGCGGAGGGTGATCGCTCCGCCAGTAATCCGGGGCCGGAGAACAAAGCCCTGCTGAATGAGAACCCGAATTCGAACATGCCCCCTTCGACCGACCATGGAGACGTGGGAGCTATTTGGTTCTCTTTTGACTTGACGCACAAGCGAATTCAAGAGGGCGGCTGGACTCATCAGGTCACACAACGCGAATTGCCCTCCTCCAAGGATATCGCCGGAGTGAACATGCGTATCACGGCGGGTAGCTTCCGTGAACTGCATTGGCACACTGCGGATGAGTGGTCCATCATGCTGGACGGGAATGCTCGGGTTACAGTTTTGAATCCTGACGGCACCATCTTCATTGACGATGTAGGCAAAGGCGATCTCTGGTACTTCCCCGCCGGCTTTCCACATTCGATTCAGGGTCTCGGGCCAGATGGCTGTGAGTTTCTGCTTGTCTTCAACGAGGGTCTCTTTTCCGAAGACAACACCTTCCTCCTTTCAGAGTGGATGGCACATACCCCGGGTTCGGTGCTGTCCAAGAACTTCGGTCTCGACAAGACCGCTCTCGCAAAACTACCGACCGATTCGATGTACATCTTCCCCGCGGATCTGCCGAAATCATTGGAGCAGGACAAAAAGGCCGTAGGCGGGCAGAGTGTCCGATCGCCCATTCAGTACACCTTCAAGATGTCATCGATGGCTCCCACCAAGCGAACGGCAGGAGGTGACGTACGGATCGTCGATTCGCATAACTTCCCCGCTTCGCAAAACATCGCGGCCGCTATGGTCACCGTCAAACCGGGAGGCATGCGTGAAATGCATTGGCACCCGAACGCCTCGGAATGGCAGTACTACATGGCCGGAAAAGGCCGGATGACAGTGTTCATGCCGGTCGGATCGGCACGCACTCAGGATTTCAACGCAAACGACGTTGGGTTCGTTCCGGCCGTCTCAGGACACTACATCGAAAACACGGGTAACACGGATTTGGTCTTCCTGGAGATGTTCAAGGCACATGAGTTCATGGACGTGTCGCTGAACAACTGGATCCGCCATCTTCCCCCGGAGATGGTCACATCACACCTGGGCTTGGACGCAACCGCAATCAAATCCATTCCAGCCGAGAAGATGCTGGTAATCGCGGGATCATAAGTACACTTCGGTCACACCGGTTTTCATTCAAAGTGCCACTGAAAACAATCTGCTTATCGTGCCGCCGCCCAAAAGCCTTCCAAGCCGCCGTCCATAATAGCGAACACAGTTAAATAGCTTGTTAAGTAGTCAAATAGCTTGTTAAATAGCATAGGTCAGTAGCGTGGGACAGGCCATCGTTTTTTTGTGGCCTGTCGTCTCCGCGGCCGAAACCGGTCTTCGCCCCTATCCGCGATTCATCGGAGCGAACCCGGCCAACTTATTGATAACAAACCAAACCGGGCCTAAACGGAAACCCGTCGAGACCCGCAAACACGCGAGGGAAACCCGTCGAGACCCATGGCAAACCCACGTAAACCTATCCAGGTACCGGGAACCCGGCAGAAGTCGAGAAATGGACACAAGTCGAGAAATGGACACCACCATAGACTGCGAATCCCGATTTACCGAGTCAAGGCACACGGCGCAGACCCCGTCCTGCCGCGAATTCGGCACATGGGAGGCGACCTGTCTCACACGCCGCAAGCAATGGTCGAGAGAATGCTAATACACAAGTGCGCATGGACACCGAAACCGTGGCAGACGGCCTCGCCGCCGTTGCTACCTGTAATCTGATATGTGGATAGTTCGGCTCGCTCTTCGTCGCCCTTATACATTCGTGGTCATGTCGCTGTTGATCGCCATTCTTGGTGGATTGACGATTGTAACCACGCCTACGGACATATTTCCTTACATCAATATCCCGGTAGCTGGCGTGATCTGGTCATATCCTGGCATGAGCCCGGATGACATGGCTAGGCGCGTTCTCTTGGTCTCCGAGCGCGCCATGACAACCACGGTCAACAGCATCGAGCACATTGAGGCAACTGCTTATAACGGTGTCGGCTTGATTCGTGTGTACCTGCAGCCTGGGGCCAACGTGGATCTCGCGATATCACAGATCGTCGCAGTCAGTCAGACCGTCATTCGCACTTTGCCGCCCGGGATTTTCCCTCCTGCCGTCGTGCAGTATGACGCGTCAAGCGTTCCCATACTTCAGTTAGGTCTAAGCAGCGACACACTTACGGAACAGCAGCTGTACGACTACGGGCAGAACTTTATCCGCACGCGCCTTTCCACCGTACCAGGGATCTCTGTGCCTCTACCTTATGGCGGAAAGGTCAGGACCGTGATGGTGGATCTGAATACCAGCTCATTATTCGGGAAGGGACTCTCCGCAACTGACATTTCGAATGCGCTCAATCTTCAGAATCTCATTCTCCCAACTGGGACTGTAAAGGTAGGAACGCGCGAGTACTTGATAGAGCTGAACAGCAGTCCGGAGCTGGTCTCGGCTCTTAACGACGTGCCAATCAAGACGGTAAATGGTGCGCCCGTTTATATGCGGGACGTCGCCCAGGTGAGAGATGGATACCAGGTCCAGACGAACATCGTCCGGTCGGACGGAAAACGATCGGCGCTGTTGACTGTCTTGAGGCACGGTGGCGCTTCGACGCTCGCAGTTGTCGATGGCGTGAAGAAACTGCTGCCGGCCATCGCGGCAACACTTCCGTCCGCTCTTCGAATTAGTCCTCTTTTCGATCAGTCTATTTTCGTTCGTGCATCGGTGAGCGGGGTTGTTCGGGAAGCAACGATCGCCGCAGCTCTGACCGGACTCATGATTCTGCTGTTCCTGGGGAGCTGGCGCAGTACGCTGATTGTCTGCCTCTCCATCCCTCTTTCTATTCTGACTTCGCTCATCGTTGTGAGTTTGATGGGACAGACCATCAATATAATGACGCTGGGCGGCCTGGCACTCGCGGTCGGAATTCTCGTTGATGACGCGACGGTAGAGATAGAGAACGTCCATCGCAACATGGGGATCAAAGGCAAGACACTGGTGCGTGCGATCTTGGACGGCGCACAGCAGATCGCCGTGCCTGCGTTCGTTTCGACATTGTGCATCTGCATAGTATTCGTCCCAGTGCTTATGCTTTCGGGTGCGGCGAAATACTTGTTTACGCCACTTGCCATGTCTGTCGTTTTCGCCATGTTGACGTCATACCTGTTGACCAGAACGATCGTGCCAACTCTGGTCCACTACCTTCTCCCGGTGGAGATTCCGCTCTACCAGGAGGGCGAGGAGGCGAGCGCCGCTGCAAAAGCAGCCGGACCCATCTGGCGGGTTCATCAGGCGTTCGACCGGCATTTCGAGAAGATGCGTGACGCATACCATCGCCTCCTGGAACGTGTGCTGGAGCATCGGATACTCGTAGGAGGCGCCTTCGCCATATTCGCGTTCGCGTCGTTGGGCCTGGTGCTATTCGTCGGGCAAAACTTCTTTCCCTATGTGGATTCCGGCCAGATGCGGTTGCACGTGCGTTGTCCCACGGGAACTCGCATCGAAGAAGCCGAACGGATCTTCGGCGCGGTGGAAGAGGAAGTCCGTCGCGTTGTCCCGGCAGAGGAAATCGACACAATCCTTGACAACATCGGTCTCCCGACCTCGGGTATCAACCTCGCCTTCAGCGATACCGCCACCAGTGGGTCAGGCGACGGGGACGTTCTCGTCTCCCTTAAACCTAAGCACCACCCGACGATCGACTATACAAGGCAGCTCCGGACCAGTCTCGCTGCCCGTTTCCCTGCGGAGACCTTTTTTTTCCAGGCCGCGGATATTACAAGTCAGATCCTGAACTTCGGTCTTCCCGCGCCGATTGACCTTCAAGTGACAGGCACTAACGGTCCCGCAAATTCCCGCGTCGCGGCGCAGTTGCAGACTGAAATCGCCCGGTTGCCGGGAGCCGTCGATACATTCGTCCGCCAGAAGATCGATTATCCGACGGTAAGGGTAAACGTCGACCGGGTCAAGGCGGACGAGTCGGGACTCACCCAGAGAGACGTCGCCAGCAGCCTGCTTATTTCGCTTTCATCAAGTGGCCAGGTGGCGCCAAATCAATGGCTCAACCCCCAAAATGGAGTGAACTACCAGGTTGCCGTGCAGACGCCGCAGTATACAGTCCCCACGTTCGACGCTATGCAGCGCACGCCGGTGACGGCCCTCTCTGGCGGCCAGACAACCCAACTTCTCGACAATCTCGCCAGCCTGAAGCGGACCACGTCCGCGGAAATTGAAAGCCACTACGATGTGCAACCTGTAACGGATGTGTACGCAAGCCCCGACCGTCGCGACCTGGGCGGCTTCGCCGCCGACGTGAACCGCATCGTCGACAAGGCACGTAAGAACCTGCCTCGAGGCACTACCATCGAGGTGCGTGGGCAGGTAGATACCATGCAGAGCTCGTTTACCCGCCTGGGTCTCGGTATGGTCTTCGCCATTGTTCTGGTCTACCTGCTAATGGCCGTCAATTTTCAGTCGTGGCTGGATCCCTTCATTATTCTGACGGCCCTGCCCGGAGCGATGGCCGGCATGCTGTGGATGCTCTACGTGACTGGTACTCCACTGAGCGTTCCAGCTCTGATGGGCGCGATTATGGGCATCGGTGTAGCCACGGCTAACAGCATCCTCCTGGTCACGTTCGCCAACGACGAGCGGGAACAGGGTAAGAACGCGATGGAGGCGGCTCAGTCGGCGGGATTCACGCGTATCCGGCCCGTGATCATGACCGCTTTAGCCATGATCATCGGCATGATTCCGATGGCATTGGGTATGGGCGATGGAGGTGAGCAGAATGCGCCTTTGGGCCGGGCCGTCATCGGCGATCTTTTGCTGGCCACCCCCACGACGCTATTCTTCGTCCCGATCACGTATAGCTGGCTCCGCAAGAAGGCGCCGGTGAACCTCGACGCGGAGATCGCCAGGGAAGCCGGTGAAACAACAGATGCGCCGAGCGGGAAGGAATAGGGGTACCAGGAATGTCGGGTCGCAGTGGAAGTTCGCACAAACGTCTGATCATAGGGGCCCTGCTGCTGGGAGGGCTCGTAGCGGCGGCGCTTCTCGCGGGGTATCTTCCGCGAAGAAGTACCACACGGCAGCTCGATAGCGCGGCGGCTAAGCGCAAAATCACACCACCCATTGTCAACGCCGCGAAGGTCACGCGAGCGCCAAATTTGACTGATGTATCGTTTCCCGGCAACATCACGCCGATCACGGAAGCCTACGTTTTTGCAAGGGCAACCGGATACTTGAAGCGGCGATACGTCGACATCGGGGACCGCGTTTCCACGGGACAGTTGCTGGCTGAAATCGACGCTCCCGACTTGGACCAACAGGTGACGTATGCACAAGCTGCCCTGTCACAGGCGGAAGGGCAGCTGGGCCAGACAGAGGCAACACTCCAGCAATTGACGGCGACCCGGGATCTTGCGGCTATCACATGGGAGAGGTACCAGGTTCTGACGAAAACTGGCGCGGTGTCGCGTCAGGCCGGTGATACGCAGTTCACGGCGGCCAAGACCGCCGACGCGAACGTGATTGCTGGCGAGAAAAATGTTGTGGCGGCACGGGATTTCGTTCACGCCAGCAAAGCCACGTTGGACAGACTCATCACGCTTCAGGCATATGAGAAGATCACGTCCCCATTCGCTGGAGTCGTAACGGCGAGGAACGTCGACGTGGGCGCGCTCATTTCCGCGCTGGGTGCCCCCCAAGGCCCCAACCGCCCAAATCCAGCTGCCCCCTCCGATGTTCCCAGTAGTGGCGCGATCTTTCGCGTCGCACAGATCGGCAGGCTGCGCGTTCTCGTATCGCTCCCCCAAACTGAGGCGGCGGGCATCCATGTTGGACAGCAGGCTGGCGTCAGCGTCGAAGAACTTCCGAATCGTCAGTTTCCGGGCCAGATCACCCGCACTTCGAACTCCCTTGATGCCGCATCCCGAACACTGCTGACGGAGGTGCAAGTCGCCAATCCTACTGGAGTTTTGCTTCCCGGAATGTATACGACGGTCCGGTTCGCAACGAACCGGGCGGTCCCTCCTTTCCTCGTTCCCGACGCCTCCCTTGTGGTAGAGGCAAACGGCACTTCGTTGGCAGTGCTGCAGCCCCTGAGCCAGGCGGAGTTGCAGAAGGCCGCTTCCGAGGGTGTCGATCAGTCTGTGTTGGCTCGTTCACGGATCGTGCACTTCCAGAAGGTGCAGCCGGGTCGGGACTATGGCACGACGCTTGAGATTCTGAACGGTCTGCAGGATGGTCAGGACGTGGTGGTCGACCCCGGTGATGCTGTGAAGGAGGGCGCCATTGTTCAGATGGCGAATACTCCCGCGGAATCGCCTTCCAAACAAGCACAAGGCACGAGCAAATAGGTCATGAAGTCTTTCATTCATACCGCGCTGCTGTTGGTATTTGCTGCCGGGTTCGCATCTGCGCAGAATGCCCGTGAAGCTGTGAAGGATCGAACGCCGCAAATCCGGCCTTCAGACGGCTCGCTCCTCAGCCGCTTGGTCAGCCCCTACAAGCCTAAGAATGTGTTGCTGGTGAATTTCCAGAATTCCCAAAGGATCTTCGATCTAATGCGCGCCGGACAACTCTACCTGTCGCTGGACGACGCCATCGCACTTGCGCTCGAAAACAACCTGGATATCGAATTGGAACGTTTCCTGCCAAAGACGGCGGACACGGACCTGCTCCGAGCCCGCGGCGGCGGACTGCTTCGCGGGTTGAGCCTCCTGGTAAATGAACCTGCTCCCGGTATTGGCGGCCCCAACGGTCCGCTCTTGACGAATCTCACGTCCGGGTCCACGCCAACGCCGTTGGTCAATACGAATTTTTCAGACATCGCATTGATAAGCGAACAGCAGAACACTCTCTCGGTGACCGGCCCGATTCCGATGTCGAACGGCCCCCTAATCCCTCAATACGATCCGATCGTCTCTGCCCTGGTGAACCGGCAGCACCTGTCAACTCCCGAATTCAATGCCATTCTCACCGGTACCAACTGGCTCGTCCAGAATCAAATAAACGCGAACGCCGGGATGACCGTAGGCCTCTCGCCTGGAACTCAAGTCAGCGTCACCTTTGACAACACCCGATATTCCACTAACGCCAACCGTTACACCTACAATCCTTTCATCAACTCGAGCATCGGCGTCACTATCACGCAGCCGCTCATGCAGGGTTTTGGGGTGAACTTGAACAAGAGGTACATCCGCATAGCTCGGAACAGCCAGAAAGTTGCTGACCTTGTCTTTCGACAGCAGGTTATGGACACGGTGTCCGGTATTGCTCGGCTCTATACAGACCTTGTCAGCCTGAACGAGGACGTCAAAGTAAAGCAGGAAGCTCTCCGTCTCGCCGAGCGGCTTTATGAGGACAACAAGAATCAAGTCCAACAAGGTACCCAGGCCCCGATCGAAGTTACTCGGGCAAATGCTTCCGTTGCGGCGGCCAGACAGGCGCTCATTACCGCGGAAGGTCTGGTGCGGCAGCAGGAACTGATTGTGAAGACTGCGATCACCCGTGGGGGACTCGCGAATTCCCAGGTGCTCGGGGCCCATATCGTTCCCACAAACCCCCTCACTGTTCCCGGTCAGGAAGGGTTCCAGCCTCTGCCGGCCCTGGTGAGCGAGGCGCTTCGAAACCGCCCGGATCTGGCCGGCGCCGGTCTGCAGGTTGAAAATTCGGAGATCAGCTTGAGTGGCTCACTCAACGCGCTGAAACCGCAACTGGATCTGGTGGGAACGGTTCAGAACGGTGGCTTGGCCGGCGATCTGAACCCTCTCGCCCCCACAGTACCCGGAAGTTTGAGTCTCGGCGGTTATGGCTCAACGCTGGGACAGGTCTTTCGACGCGACTTCCCGTCCTACGGAGTAGGATTGCAATTGACGTTGCCTTTGCGAAATCGTGTTGCTCAAGCGGACGCTGTGCGCGACGAATTACAGGTCAGACAGGCTCAGGTGCGGCGCCAGCAGTTGCAGGACCAGGTGCGCCTGGAGGTAGCCGATGCGCAGGAATCTTTGCGGCAGGCGCGTGCCGCGTACGAAGCGTCGGTTGAAGCACGCCGGCTTCAGGAGGAGTCCGTCAGTGTAGAACTGCAGACGTTCGCTGTCGGGCTCGCCACAAATCTCACCGTGATCCAGTTTCAGGACTACCTCGCGCAAGCCCGCTCGACCGAGGTTGCTTCCAAAGGGGCCTACATCAAAGCGAAGATTGCCCTGCAGCGAGCCACTGGTACAATTCTCGACGAGAATCACGTTGCGATCGATGAAGCGTACCGTGGCAGTGTCCCTCGCCCGCCCGATGCGCTGCCGCAGGCTTCCAAATAGCGACGCGGGCCTTGGTCACAGAGTTGTCCGTATCAAGACCGTCGGATGAGGACGGTTGCTTCTCAAGAACTCAGCAGTCTCATCGTCAGTAAACACTGAGTTCGGGTCAACAAAACGACAGAACAGGAGAAAAAGATATGAGGTCATCTTTGCTTGTTTCAGGATTAGTATTGTGAGGGGCGTTTGCGATCGCGCAGCGGGAGTCTACAGAGAACGCGTGTTTCCCTTAAACCGGCGCAGGCCGCTCAAATGTGGGAGTTCTGCGCCGGTTTTCTTGTGTGATGCCACTGTAGACGCCCTACCGACGCTGTGTCCAGCACACGACTTCGCCCTTGGCGCTGCGAGTGCCGGCTCCCAGCAAACAAGCTCGCTTCTTGTGTCATTTCACTGGAAACCGACGTGCACACACGCCGAGAGAGACGCCGCTCTACTGGGATGGAGAAATGTTCGATCTGAATCAGGAGGTTGCTTCGCATGAGCCGCGGCTCGCACACTAAATGGCTTAGAGCCTTACTTGTCTTCTGTGCGCCCGCGTCCGTGCTGGCTGAGCCGGCGAGCCATGTTGCGAGTCCGACCAGCATTTTTGCGCCGGCCTCTACGCCGGCTCAATCGATCTTCGGACTTTCAATGTTCGTCCTGGCGGTTGTAGGGGGCGTCTTCGTCGTTGTATTCCCCCTGCTCGCCTACTCAGTCGTGAAGTTCAGAGACAGACACAATGATGATCACAGCGAGCCCCCGCAGATATACGGAAGCAACCAGGTGGAATTGGCGTGGATAGTGGTCCCGATTCTTATCGTTGTGGGGCTGTTCCTGGCGACCGCTCACGTCATTGCCTCAATTCAAAATGTAACACCCCCGAGTGGCTCAACCGAAGTTGTGGTCATTGGGCACCAGTATTGGTGGGAGTATCGCTATCCGGACTTGAAGATCGTGACTGCGAATGAGCTCCACGTTCCTGTAAGCGATCCGGCGCATCCGACGCCGACATTCCTTACACTGCTTTCCGCTGACACGGATCATAGTTTCTGGGTGCCCCGTCTGGCGGGCAAAACAGACCTGATCCCAAATCACCCGAATCGTATGTGGATCGATCCGCATGAAGCCGGTCTCTTTCTGGGGCAATGCGCGCAGTACTGCGGAACGCAGCACGCCAAGATGCTCTTGCGCGTCTACGTGCAACCACGTGAGGAGTTCGAGCGCTGGGTTCGAGACCAAAGGCAACCGGCGAACGCGAGTAGTGCATCCTCGGGTATTTCGAGCGGTAAGCGCGTATTTGAATCCACTGCGTGCACCAATTGCCATACCATCTCCGGTACCGCGGCAAACGGGCGGTTTGGCCCGGATTTGACGCACCTGATGAGCCGCGACACCATTGCCGCGGGCGCGGCGCCTAACACACCGGAAAATCTCCGGCTCTGGATTCGCAATCCTGACGCCATCAAGCCGGGATCGAAGATGCCCGCAATGGGGCTGAGTGATCAAGACGTGAATGCGCTGACAGCATTCCTGGAGACGCTTCACTAATGTCGACCGATGCCATCATCTGGCCGCAGCTTCAGACGGAGTCCCGCCCCATCACCGAGCGCCTTCACGAATGGGTGACTACGGTCGATCACAAGCGCCTGGGCGTCTTATACGTGCTCTACGCCATGTTCTTTCTCATCGTCGCCGGAATTGAGGCGACGATCATTCGTATCCAACTCATCAGGCCGCACAATGATTTCGTCTCGCCTCAGGTGTTCAACCGGCTGTTCACGATGCACGGCACCACCATGATCTTCTTCGTGATCATGCCGGTCCTGTTCGGGTTTGCGAACTACCTGGTGCCGCTTATGATCGGCGCCCGCGACATGGCGTTCCCGCGGCTCAATGCCTTCAGCTTCTGGATGACTGCCTTTGGAGGTCTGCTGCTCTACTTCAGTTATGTCGGCGCCAGCGGGCTGTACGGAGCGGGAAACGCTCCGGACGTGGGATGGTTCGCTTACGCTCCCTTGACTTCCAAGACATTCTCGATCGGAAACAGCACCGATTACTGGACCCTGTCACTTCTTGTGTCCGGGGTCGGCAGCATCGGGACCGCCATCAATCTTATCGCTACAATCTTGTGCATGCGCTGCCCGGGTATGACACTCGGGAGGATGCCGCTGCTGGCCTGGCTTAACCTCACTATGGGAGCTCTCGTCATCCTCGCCGTGAGCCCGCTTACCGCCGCGCAGATCATGTTATTGATCGACCGCCACCTGGGAGGACACTTTTTCGACACGCAAGCCGGAGGTTCGGCCGTGATTTGGATGCACTTCTTCTGGGTCTTCGGGCACCCGGAAGTATATGTACTTGTGATCCCTGCCTTCGCGTTCGCCTCTGAAATTATTCCCGTATTTTCACGCAAAGCCATTTTCGGCTACGCCGCGATGGTGGCGGCGACTGTTTCGATCGCATTCGTCAGCATGAGCGTATGGGCCCACCACATGTTTACAGTCGGGATGAGTTCGGGCGCAAATATCTTCTTTGTGCTCTCGACGATGGCAATCGCTGTTCCCACTGGGATCAAGATTTTCAACTGGCTGGCCACCATATGGGGAGGCAAGCTCCGATTGCAGACGCCAATGCTGTTTTGTATTGCGTTTCTGTTCCAATTCCTGATTGCCGGTCTAACCGGAGTCACGCTGGGTGCCGCACCGTTCAATTGGCAGCTGGGAAACTCTTACTATGTCGTCGCTCACTTTCACTATGTGATTGTTGGTGGCATTCTCTTCACGCTGTTTGGCGCTTTCTATTATTGGTTCCCGAAGGTGTCGGGGAGAATGTACAACGAAACGCTCGGCCAGGTCCACTTCTGGTTGTTCCTCATTGGATTCCATCTGACGTTTGATTTCATGCACGTGCCCGGCATTCTGGGCATGCCGCGGAGAATATACACCTACGAACCCGGTCGCGGTTGGGATATTTGGAATCTGATCGTGACAATTGGTGTGTTCTTTCAAGCAGCGGGAATTTTGGTCTTCGTCTTCAACCTGGTGTGGTCGTTCTTTCGAGGCAAGGTGGCCGGAAGCGACCCGTGGGACGCGTGGACACTTGAGTGGTCCGCGACCTCCCCGCCGCCCGTGTACAACTACGCCGTCATCCCCACCGTCAGGAGCCGCCGTCCGCTGTGGGACATAAAGCACCCTGAAGATCCCGACTGGAGGTACGAGTAGCCAGTGAGCGCCGCATCCGTGACTATCCCCGGGAGAGATAACAGGTGGAAGCTACCGTCACCGGGACTCGTTGGAATGTATTGTCTGATTGGCGCCGAAGTCGCCATCTTTGCAATTTTTGTGGTTGCATATGTTTTCTACATAGGTAAGAGCCTTAGCGGCCCCACGCCGAAGGATGTCCTCCACGCCCCGATCCTGTTTACGATTTGTCTGCTTTCGAGCAGCCTTACGATACAACTTGCAGAGCGGGAGCTGGTCCGCGGAAAGACTAATGCGTTTGTAAGCTGGTGGCTGCTGACAATTGCACTTGGAGGGGCCTTCCTTTTCGGGACCGCTCTTGAGTGGCGCCATCTGATCTTTGACGAGCGTCTCACGATCAGCACCAATCTCTTCGGCACCACATACTATTCGCTGGTCGGCTTGCACGCCTCGCACGTCACGCTAGGGCTGGTCGCTCTGACAATCGTGGCGCTTTTTGGGCTTCTCGGCCATGTCAGGAAGGAACACGCCGAGCGTGTGGCGGTCTTGTCTCTTTACTGGCACTTCGTGGATGCTGTGTGGGTCGTGGTCTTCACAGTGGTTTATGTCGTTGGAGTGTGACGGGAGCAGTGATGGACGGCGAATTCAGCAGACATTCGGAAGATACTTCGGGCAAGATCGAAATGCCCGCTTCTACCGCATGGCCGATCGTCCTGGCATTCGGCTTGACATTGGTCTTCGCGGGATTGGTCACAGGCGTTTCTGTAAGTGTTCTTGGCGCGGTACTGACCCTGACTGGCGCTATCGGCTGGTTTCGTGATGTTCTAC
>JAOAPQ010000618.1 GCA_025462965.1 Bryobacterales bacterium | reverse complement strand
TTGGTTGCGGGGGAAGGATTTGAACCTTCGACCTTTGGGTTATGAGCCCAACGAGCTACCAGACTGCTCCACCCCGCACAACTATCCTATCGCCATTGCCCCGGCCCGTCAATGCCTGCCTTCCCCGCCCAGCCGCAGCGCACTTGTGCGGAAGCATGTAGCGCCGCTAGCATGGTGTCAAAACGTGCCTGCGGAATCCATTAACCGGGCGTTGCCCGCCGAACCCGAATGGCGTCACTGGGCTTGGGTATCGCCGGACCATTCCATCACGATTTATCTCGCGTTCGACGTCGTCGACTCGATCAACCAGGCTCTCGCGGAGATCGCGGCCCAGCCACCGGTTCGGGGCGCCGAAATTGGTGGTCTGCTGTTGGGCCGCTCCGAATTTAAGGACAGGCTCACCGTTTGGATCGACCATTTCGCACACATACCATGCAGCTATCGGCGGGGTGCCTCATGGATCGTTGCCGAGGAAGATCTGGACGCCTTTGCGGAACGCATCGCCGAATCGAGGGAGCCGCGGATAGTTGGCTTATTCCGCAGCCATACGCGCAAAGACCTGTTTCTGAGTAGGGACGACATCGCACTGTTTTCGCATCTCTTTGCAGACAAGTCGGACGTATTCCTGCTCGTGAAACCATTTGCGACTCGTCCGAACTTGGGCGGATTCTTCTATTGGGAAGGGGAATCTATTCGCGAGACGGGGAGCTATAGGGAGTTCCCATTTCATCGTCGCGAGCTGGGAGGGGGCGATCCGCTACCAGCTCCAGCTTCCTCGAGCGATTGGGTGCATGATGATCATTTTGAGGCGCCCGCCGCGTTGGCCGAAACCGCGAAGTCCCCACCTAAGCGCGTCGCCTGGATGAGCATTCTCTTAGGCCTGATAACGCTCTGTCTCGCCGGATTTAGTGCGTATTCGCTTTACCGCAGCCAGTCCGGAAAACGGATAACCACATACCAAAGCCGCTCAGGTGCCATAACGCAGAAGCCCACGACGACTCCGCCGGAGGGCACGCTTCGGCTATCCGCGTCCGAAGGCGAGAGGAATGTTACATTCACATGGGACCGCACGTCCCCCATCGTGGCTGCCACAACGGACGGAACCGCCACAATCACCGAGGGCAGTTTTCACACGACCATTGATTTGGGACCGGAGGAACTGCGGCAAGGCCGGCTGGTCTACTCCCGTCCGAACGCCATCAGCGACACGGTTTCCTTCCGTGTGCAATTAAGAACCGGCCAGGGAGAACCGTTTAGCGAGAGTCTACGTTTCGTGTCGCGTGGACCGGCTGCCGCAGGCCTGGAACCACCAAAAATTGTGAGACCGCCCAAGAAACTTCGCGTCGAAACGAAGCCAAAAGTAGCGACGCCACCCGGTTCTCAACCGCCCGCGCCACCCGTCGCCCAAACCAAGCCGGCGGACGTTGCAGCGCCCTCGAAAATTGAGCGGCCGGCGCCCCGCCGCGAACCTTGAAATTAGCCTTTCGCGCTGAATACTGCCGCCAACCGGCTGCGGATCTGATTCATTACCTCGGTCGCCAGAAAAGGTTTTCGCAGCACCGGGAAGTCGTGCTCCTCACAAACCGCTTCGTCCTCCGGCGGCAGCACCGACCCCGTCATCATGATGACCTGCATCTTGGGAGCTTGACGCCTTAGCTGCACACCAAGTTCAACGCCGTTCCCATCCGGCAGCATGTAATCAAGCAGCGCCGCGTTCGGCTTTTGATCCGCGACGATTCGCCGCGCTTCACTGGCCGATTCCGCCGTCAGCAAGCGCCACCCCGCTTCGGCCATCAGGCGTTCCAGAAAGTGCAGAAGATCCCGGTTGTCATCCACAAGCAGAACAGTTGGATGCGAAGGCGCTTCCGCCTCACCGGTGCGAGTTGGACGCAACGCCAGGCTCGCCCTATCACTCGCGATCTCGACGCGCACCCGCGCGCCCGCATCGACTTGTCCGGTCGCGACCATCGTCGCCAGCGGCTGAGTCAGATGCCGGTGGATCGTACGATTCAACTCGCGCGCGCCGTACTCCGAGCTTGTGCCCTTCTCGATCAGCCACTGTCGCGTTTCAAACGGAACCTCAATCTGGAAACAACGACTGGCCAGACGTGTGTTCACGTGATTCTGGAGATCCAGGATTTGGTGATCGACAATGGCGGATAACGATTCGGCTGTTAGAGGCTGATACGTGATCACGCAGTCGATCCGATTGACGAACTCCGGAGAGAACTTCTTTCGAACCGCCGCCAGCGCGATATTTTCCAACTTCGAGGTGATGTCGCCACGGACACCCGGCGCCCCGGCTGAGAAACCGAAGTTCGGATTGATCTCCTTCATCATCTCCCGCGCACCCAAGTTGCTCGTCAGGAACACCAGGCTCTTCTCGAAATTCACTGAGGAGTTGTCGCCGAGCCGCAAGACACCCTTGTCCAACACACCGAGCAGCAGACGCGTCAGGGACGGGGCGGCTTTCTCGATCTCGTCGAACAGCACCAGCGAAAGCGAGCTGCTATCGCTCGTTACGGCAGTGAGTTTCTGCTGTGAAAGCATGGGCTGCGTTTCCCGGTGTCCCAGATAACCAGGAGGCGCGCCAATGAGCTTTGCTACTTCGTGTTCCATCTGAAACTCGCCGCAATCGATTTTCAGAAGGTTCTTAGCGCTGCCGTGAAGTACCTCGGCCAGCGCTTCCACAGTCTTAGTCTTGCCCGTTCCGGTTGGGCCAAGAAGAAGAAAAATGCCGACCGGCCGCCCCTCGGGAGCGAGGCCGGCCTGGAACATTTGGATATAGGGGACAATAACGCTGGTCGCCGCCGGCTGTCCCACCACTTTCTGGGACAGGATAGCCGTGAGATTTTCCATCGGATCGGCCGCCGCCTTCCTGGCGCGCCCTCCGGTTCCGGTGCTCTTCTTGCTGTCAACCATGATCTTGGCTTCAGTATAACCAGCGGACCTTCGGCCCCATGTCAGTTGACCCTGTTAATCTTGACGTTTTTCCGGGTCATTTAGGTACCCTTTTCCGTGATGAATGAATGGATTGCGCCCGCGATCCTCTCGCTTGCGCGCCCGTCGCCGTAGGGGTTGTGAACGCGCGACATGCGCGCGCACTCTTCGGGGTTATCCAGCAGGAGACTGGCCTCTTCGAAGATGCGGCGCGCGTCCGTACCCACCAACCTCACGGTTCCCGCTTCGACGGCCTCGGGACGTTCGGTCTTCTCCCGCATTACCAGTATAGGCTTGCCGAGCGATGGGCCTTCCTCCTGTACGCCCCCCGAATCGGTGATGACCAGGCAAGCCCGTTGCATCAAATCGATAAAAGGGACGTAGTCCAAGGGCTCGAGCAGGGTAACGTTCGGCAAGTCGCCAAGTAATCGGCTCACTGGATCCATCACGTTGGGATTGCGGTGAACCGGATACACGATGTGCACGTCTGGTCGTTGCGCGATCCGGGCCAAGCCCATGCAGATGCTTTCGAACGCCGGGCCAAAACTCTCGCGGCGGTGGGCTGTCACAAGGATCATTTTCTTGCCGGAAGGTATCTCACTCCACTGTCCCGGAACTGCTTCGCCGGCAGCCAGACGGTCCCGAATCCACATTACAGCGTCTATCCCTGAATTTCCAGTCACGACAATACCCGCGGAGATGCCCTCCGCACGCAGGTTCCTGGCCGCTCCCTCCGTCGCGGCAAAATGCAGTGCTGAAATGCGCGATGTAAGCACGCGGTTCAGTTCCTCGGGGAAAGGCTGCAACAGGTCTCCCGTGCGGAGGCCGGCTTCCACATGGCCCACGGCCACCTGATGATAAAAAGCGGAAAGCGCACCGCAAAGAGTTGTCGTAGTGTCGCCCTGCACAACGACGATGTCCGGCCGCGAGGCCCGCATCACAGGCTCCAGGGACGCGACAATCCTCGAAGTCGACTGGCTCAGCGTTTGGCCCGGTTGCATCAGGTCGAGATCGTAGTCGGGCTGAACACCGAACACGTCGAGTACCTGGTCCAACATAGCGCGGTGTTGAGCTGTCACGCACACCTCTACATGGAAAAGCGCCGGTATGGAGCGCAAGTGTGAGACAACGGGGCAGAGCTTGATTGCTTCCGGCCGTGTACCGAAAACAAACAGCGTCTTGATCATTTAAGGGGAGACTACCGGTGCCGGAAAGTGATACGGCCTTTGGTCAAATCGTAAGGGGAGAGTTCCATGGTCACGCGGTCGCCCGCCAAAACGCGAATGCGGTTGCGGCGCAGGCGCCCCGCCAGGTGGGCAAGCACCACACGTTCATGCTCAAGCTGGACGCTAAACAGACCGCTCGGAAATTTCTCGAGGACAGTGCCTGTCACTTCAATGCTGTCTTCTTTGCTCAATCCGTTTCCTTCTCTTGAATTTAATGCCGCTGGCAGGCCTGCAATTCGTGGCCGACCTGCCCTGCGATCTCATTTGAGACTTAGCCGACCGTTACGTTGGCCGCCTGCAGACCCTTGGGTCCTTTGGTAACCTCGAATTCGACGTGCGCGCCCTCATCGAGGCTGCGATAGCCCTGCGTCTGGATGGCGGAGAAATGTACGAACACGTCTTCTCCGTTCTCCCGCTGGATGAAACCGAAGCCCTTGGCTGCGTTAAACCACTTTACTGTGCCTTTTTCTTTCATGACTACTTCCTTGTGTTGATTTGATACGGTCGACTGGCTGACGGCCCATCTCAAAGAGATTGATAAAAAAGCAAGGGGCTGCGATGGCGTATCTCAACCATGCAGCCCCGTTGCCAACTCTGAAATTGAATACCGCAATCCAATCAAACTATGCTCCTGTATTATACCTGATCGTGCAACCGGCAAGACTATACTGTGCGTCGCGGCTGGAATTGGACCGGATCCGCCTGACTCATTTTAGTGCGCCAGCCTTTGAGCGAGCGGATTTTCGAGCGCGGAGATTTCTTTTCTACCGATGTGAACGTTTTTAAGCGCTGGGCAGGGAAACGGCGAACTGCAGTCACCCATCTATGAGGAGCGGGAACCAACGAACGTGACCTCTTTCAGACGCTCGAGTTGCCGCCGCGCGGTCTGCGCCCAGGGGCTGCCGGCATCCAGCTTGAGGTAGCTGTTCCAGTAACTCACAGCCTTCAGGTTGTCGCCAACCTGCTCACAGACGAGCGCCAGGTTGAAATACGCATCCGCATATTTGGGATTCAGTTTCAGCGCCGCGAGGTAGTGTTCCCTCGCGCGCGCGGTATCGCCCTTCTCGTCGTAAAGGTTTCCCAGGTTGAAATGCGCCAGGGCGTACTGCGGGTCGGCCGCGACGGCTTTACGGTAGAACGCTTCCGCCTTGGCGAGCTTGCCGCTGCGAAAATAAACGGTGCCGAGATTCACCAGCGCGCCCGCCGCTTCCGGATTGCACTCTAGAGCTTTGTTGTATGCCTCAATGGCTCTTTCGGCTGGAGCGCCGGTTTCCTCAAGGGTGAGACCGCGTTGGAACCATTCCTCGGCCTCTCGCCAGGACGCCGCCCGTGACACGGTACTCTCCGGAAACGCCATCGGCCCGGCTATCTGAGCGGCATCGAAGTTCAACAGGAGTTGCCCTGTGAGCGCTTCCATCTTCTGCCCGGAGAGATGCACGGCGATCTTGCCTCCATCCGAGCTGATCCGCAATTCGGAAAGCGGGCGCTCAATGTGCGAAAGTTTGCTACGCAAGGAATGGATGGCCTGCCCGATCGTCCTGGAGGGAACACGCTTTTCGCGCAGTTTCAGAAGTGTGCGAAGCGCGATGATATCCGAAAAAGTGAAAACCGCCCCGCCCGCGATTAACCCCTGCTTCTCCCAGCTTCGCAACTGCCGTTCGGAGACCGTGAGCATGCGGCGCACGTTCTCGCGGGAGTAATCCTGCTTCGGAGAAAGCGCCCCCACCGCTCGCATTGGACCTAGCCGGCGACCGGGGAGTCCGCGTGCCCGTTGAACTCTTCGAAACTCTCAGGCGGATTGTAGTAAAGAATGCGTTGACAGCTCTCGCACGTCATGATCTTCTCACGTCTTTTAAGCTCCTGCAGGAACTGCGGACGTAGCATGATGTGGCATCGCGAGCAGCGCGAATCCAGAGCTTCCGCGATCGCTACGCCTCCGCGGCCTTTCTTAATCCGCTCGTAATTTGCGAGCACGCCCGGCGTAATGCCGGCCACCAGCGTCTTCCGCTCCGCCTGAAGCTCTCCCAGAACCTTCTGGTCTGCCGACGTGCGCTCGCGGGCCTGAGTCTTCTCCGCCTCCACAACCTTCTTCTCTTCCTTCAGCAAGGTCTCGGCGGATTTCATGTTCCGGTCCAGCGGTTCGGATTCACTCATAAATTCCAGAATGCGATCTTCCGATTTGCGAATCTCTTTTTCGCAGAACTCGATCTCGTGCTGGAAAGCGCGATATTGCTCATTGTTTTTCGCGCCGAGCATCTGATCCCTGAGCTTGGAGATCTTTTGCTCGTTGACTTGGATCTCCCCTTCCATCTTCTTGCGGTCGCGCTGGTTCGCTGCGAGAGCGGCGCGGTCGGCTTCGAGCTTGCGCTCACCGCCGGTGAGCTTCTTTTCAATTTCCGCGATGTGTTTGGGAAGGGTGGCGATTTCCTTCGTGAGTTCGGCGACGCGATTGTCCAAGTCTTGTAATCGCAACACCACCTTCAGATCAGAAACCATCTATGTCCGCATGTTAGCACGCCCGCTGTTACCGAAACCGATTCGCCGGAGCAAAGGCGCGGCCACCGCCTCCATCGCGGTCTCGAGTTCGGCAACTCGCAGAAGATCGCAGACTGCGTAGAAGGCCGCGCAGCCCAGCGGCACTGAGATCGCCAGATCCACCAGACTGGCGACGCGCGACGCGCCGACGATCCTGTGAATCCAGTAACTGCATGAACCGCTAACCCCTGCCAGAACAAGCGAAGCCAGGGCTATCTTCCAAAAGCTGCGGAACAGCGCCGCGCCTTCAATGCCTTCGATGCGGCCGCGGATCAGCACCAGCAGCACAGAGAAATTAAAGAGCGCGACCGCCGAAGTGGAGAGCGCCAACCCGGCGTGCCCCAGGTGAAGAAAACGAACCATGGTGTAGGCCACTCCGAAATTGATGACGACGGACGCAAGACTTACGATCATGGGCGTCCGCGCGTCGTTCAGCGCATAGAAAGCCGGCGCAAGAATCTTGACCGCCGCGTATCCGGTGAGGCCGATCGCGTAACAGGTCAGCGCGATCGCCGTTTGATGCGTATCCGCCGTGTGGAACCTCCCCCGCTGGTAAATCACCGCAATCATACTGTCACCCAATACGGCGAGAGCGGCCGCGGATGGGAGAGTCAGCAGCATGACAAGCGCCAGCGAATGGGAGAGCGTACTGCGGAATTCGCGCATGTCGCCCGTTGCCGCGCTGCGGGAAATGGCGGGCAGGGTCGCCGAGGCGATGGCGACGCCGAACAAACCGAGCGGCAGTTGCATAAACCGGAAAGCGTAGCTGAGCCAGCTTACCGGACCGGTTAGGGCATGCCCGGCCGCATCGGTCAGGCTGGTCGCGAAAATAGAGT
>JAOAPQ010000596.1 GCA_025462965.1 Bryobacterales bacterium | reverse complement strand
GAAACCCGTTCGCAACGGAACTGGTCACGAATGTTGTAACCGAAATAGCCGCCCTTAGATTCGGCCCGCGAAGAACTCATCGTACTGTTCCGGTGGAAAATCGAAGTAGCGATAGACATCGCCACTCTGGAACCTCAAATAAAGCAAATGCCTGCTACTGAGGTACGCGGCCGCAGTGAAAACACTCGACTCCACAGGCACCCAGTTCACCGAATAGCCCTTTAAGCTCATGACGAGGTTTCAATAATGGCGAGGAAAGAGGCCGGACATCTGTGTGTGCAGGTGCCCGGCCAAGTGTACCACTCGATAATTTCCGGTGTTCTTAGAGCGAGTCGAGCCACTCCAACAGCTCCACCTCCCGTTTCCATCGTGGAGGTTTGGCCGGTCGCGCGGAAGAATCTACTTTCTCCAGAGCCTTGCGTTTGGTTTCCAAACTCGCCCTGGCGTAGATGTTTGTTGTGTCGAGGCTTTCATGTCCCAGCCAGTCACGTATCACGGTCACGTCAACACCTGCAGCGACAAGACTTACCGCAGTGGCGTGTCGAAACTTATGCGGGGACACTCGCTTGCCGGCGAGTGAGGGTACCTTCCGGGCTGCGGCCTCCACATACTGCTTCAACTTGAAGCGAACGCCCGAAGCCTTAAGAGGATGTCCATACCGATTCACGAAGATGGGTTCGCCCTCCCCGCGAGGTTTTCGTTTCAAAAGAGCCTTCAGCAGTTCGATTGTCTCGGGCCAGAGTGGGCAGCGCCGCTCTTTTCGCCCTTTACCGCGCAGTCGAACCTGGAACGGCGATTCCCAGCGAACGGCTTGGGGAGAGAGATCCAGCGCCTCCTGAATGCGGGCACCGGTGTTGTAAAGGACCGCCAACAGCACGTGTCTGGTGTTGCACGTGGGCAGGAGCAATTTTCCGCGCGCTCTAAACTTTCGGCGGCGAACCACGATTCGCTTCTAACACTTCGCCGGGTGTCAGACGACTCTCACCCCTGACGCAGCGCATCGAGAGGGTTAAGCCGCGCGGCACGATGGGTGGCAAGATATCCCGCGAACAACGCCACTGTCACCAGCAGCGCGCCCGAAAGACTCAACATGATCGGATCGTACGGACTGAGGCCGAAGAGCAGAGCCCGCACCCACGGTCCCAGCACGAGGATCGCGGCGCCCCCAATGGCCAGGCCCATCGAGACCAAGAGCAGGAGTTCGCGCAGCAACAACACGATGACCTGGCGCTGGTTCGCGCCGAGCGCCAGTCGTACACCAATCTCCTTCGTGCGTCGCTCCACCGCGTAGGCTATAACTCCGTAGAGACCGACACCTGCCAGCAGGAGCGCCAGCGTCCCGAAGGCGCCCGAGAGCAGAGCCATCATGTGTTCTTGTCCCAGCTTTGATTCCAGGAGTTCCGTCAGAGACAGGGCGCCCGTAATTTTCAGGTTGGGCGCAACCTCGCGCAGAGCAGCCAGAGCTGGCTTCGCTAACAGCTTTGGGTCTCCCGCCGTCCGCAACACCACCGCACCGAGCGGCGCCGGCGACTGCCACAGAGCCTCAAATACTACGACTCCGAATGGCTCCCGAGGTCCCGAGAATCGTACATCACGCGCCACTCCGACAATCTGAATCGAATGTTTCGCATCGAAGCTATCTCCGTCTGAAAAGAAAAGTCCCGCCGGATTATCAGACCCAAAAAGCCGGCGTGAGGCCGTTTCGCTGATCACCGCAACCCTCTCCGTTGCGATGCGGTCCCGGTCCGTGATTGGACGGCCCGCAATGATCGGAATACCCATGGCCTCAAAATAATGCGGTGACACAGAGACGTATCGCGCCTGATCGCCACCCTGCGGAACGCGATTCGGAAGAGCCACCTTTCCCATCTTCTGCAGGCTGTCGAGTAGCCCTGAGCCCGCCAATGCCGCCGACCTCACACCGGAAAGTTTGCTCATTCGCTGCACAATCGTGTCGCAAAAAGCTGCATTCCTCGTCTGTCTGAAATTGGAGATATCGAATGGCAACCGCAGCATCAGTACCCCCTCTTGCCGATACCCAAAATCCTGATGTGTCAGATTCCAGAACGATCGCACCAGAACGGAAGCGCCGGCTAAAAGCAATAGTGAAACCGCAACCTGTGCAACCACAAACCCCTTTGCCAACACCTGCGCCGAATGGCTTCCGCTCTGCGTCCGCCGGTTAGCCTGCAGAGTTGGCTGCAAATCGATTTTGGTGGCCAACAACGCGGGCGCGAGCCCGAAGATACCGGTCGTAAGAACGCAAAGCCCGGCCGTGAAGCAGAGGACGCGCCAATCCATTTGAAGCGCAATTCCCGATCCAGGCCCGCTTGAAGCTAACGCAACCAACTCGCGCGAGCCAAACACCGCGAAACCGATTCCCAGGAGGCCCCCGAGAATAGCGAGCAGCAGGCTCTCCGTAAGCAACTGCCGTACCAGCCGGGTTCGCCCTGCACCCAGCGCCAGTCTTACGCCGATCTCGTGGGAACGAGCTTCCCCCCGTGCAAGCAGCAGGTTGGCCAGATTGCAACAGGCGATTAGAACCACCAATCCGACAATCCCCATCAACAGCCAGAGCGGACTTGAGAATTTTTCGCGAATCTCCCGAATTCCCTGGCTGCCCGGCTTCACATCCAAATGGATTTGCTTTGTTTTCTCCCCATTGAACATAATGTCGCCCATTTGCGCGTAGAGCACATTGAGCGCTGCCTGTGCCTGCTCGCGCGAAATACCCGGCCGCAGACGCGCCATTGGCGAGAGGAGTCCCCAACCCGGTTGATCCAGCCAGTTAGACGCCTCTACGCGTCGCGCCAGGCTGATGGGCAGCCAAACGTCGGGAACGGATCCCATGCGCTCTCCGAAAAACTCGGGCGGAGTCACGCCAACCACTGTGATGACCGTGTTGTTGATATGCAGCCGCTGCCCGATCGCGTCTGTTCTGCCGGCGAAAGCCCGCTGCCAGAAACCATAACTGATCACAGCGACCGGCTGCGCCGATGGCGCGTCGTCCTCCTCAGTAAATGTGCGGCCGGGTCGCGCGTTAACGCCGAGTAGCCGGAAGTATCCACCTGTGGCCAGACGCGCGCTCACCGGACTCAACGTAACGGAATCCTGAAGCGTCGCGGTATGAACGGGAAAGTCGTATGCCGCGAACATGCCCTCCACCTCGTGTTGACGCGCCGACATCTCACGGAACAACGGATAACTGAAGCCCACCTGCTTGCCGTTGCTGACACCTTGCAGGAGGACCAATCCATCTGGATCGCGCACCGGGAGCGGCCGCAACACAACCACGTCGAGCACATGGAAAATCGTGGTATTGGCGCCTATACCCAGCGCCAGGGTCAGAATGGCCGCAACTGTAAACGCGGGACTCCCACGCATCGTTCGAAGCGCATAGCGAACGTCCTGGAGCGTCCTTTCGATCAGCGGAAGGCTCCGCTGCTCCCTGTAGACTTCCCTCATCGGCTCCACTCCTCCAAAGCTGCGTATCGCGGCATAGTGTGCATCGAGAGGACTCATCCCTGTTCGCAGATTGTCCTCAGCCTGCATTTCCAGATGAAAGCGAACCTCGTCGTCCATTTCGCGGTCCAGCCGATTTCGGACAAACAAGCCTCGGAACCGTGCGGCAAATACACTCCGCCGACTCATGAGGTCTTCTCTGGCACAAGATCCCGGATCGGCCCCAGGAATCGATTGATGGTCGAAGACATGCGATGCCAGTCCTTCGTTTCCTGCGCCAGTTGCTTCCGTCCGGCCGCGGTGATCGAGTAGAACTTTGCCTTGCGATTCTTTTCCGAGGCTCCCCACCGGGACGAAACCCATCCTTCTTGCTCCATTCGAAGGAGAGCAGGGTACATTGTGCCCTGGTTGAGTTGCAGAAGGTCCTGGCTGATTTGTTCGATTCGGCGCGCGATCCCGTACCCGTGAAGTGGCCCAAGAGCCTCCAAAGTCCGTAGAACAAGGAGCATAAGAGTACCCTGGAAAACATCGGCTTTGTCCGTACGATCGTTTTTCACTTGGGAACCTACAGGAGTGTAACTGATTTCCATGTAGGAAATCAACAGGGAAATGGAGCCGTTTTGCAGTCGAGGCCATCCGCACAGCGCACCGGTGTCGGAGAGTCGCAGGCGAGAATGGCACAAGTCAGTATTCGGTTGAGTGCGCAAGGTACTCGGCTGTCGGCCGGGCGGTGCGTTTGAATAGATCATCCCCTGACGGCGCAGCGTTTATCCAGGAAGAACTCGGCAACCGAGGCGGAGAAAACTCCTCAGAAGTCAGCTTTCGTCATCCGGCCAACAGCCTGCGGGCCCCTCCGTGAGACGTTGGCGCGCCAAAATTCAGTAGTCGCGAGTGTCGCAGCCACATCTGGAGCCCAACACTTTCCTCCTCATTATTGACACCTCGCCATTATGCATAATCGTTAGCAGACCATTATTCGGCCATTATCCCGAATTCATCGCCTTACGGAGCCTTGCCGAAAGGACACAGTTCTTGGCGAGTTTGAACTATAGCGGCGGATGAGTGCCTGCGGTCGCGAGGCCGACGTCGCTGCTTCATCAGTCCCGCCGCGCCCCGGATCGGACCTTCAACCCGTTTTCCACCGCCTGCAAAGAAAACTGAACGAGATCGTCCCCTATCAGGAAATGCGGTCGATTGCACTGGACGCGAATGCGCGACGGGATCCGGCCGGAACGGTCTTTCAGGTAAAAGATCGCCTGCGATTGGAAATAGGCGCTTTCCACGGAGCCCGACACCTCCTTCTCGCCGGGCCTTCGAGCAATCCGGATCTCGGGATTGAGCACGGTAAACTTCCGCTCACCGGAAGGTGCTGATGAAGGGTCACTGGCTATCCGGGGCTGCGGAAACGAATTGGTCTCAGGATCCACTGTGATCCCACAGACCTCGGTGTCTATACCAACCAGGCGATTCCCGCCGCCGGCCCTGCGGGCTACGAATCGTGAGGAATCAACCTTGCCGGAACCCTTTCCGTCGGAACTCCAGACTTTCTCAATCAGCAGAGGATCGTTTGCGAGGTCCTTAATGATTCTCTCGGTTTCCGCTGTGTACTCAAACTGCACGTCCTGGAGGCGCTGCCGGACAGAGAAGATAACGCCTGGATCGCGGCTGATAGCCAGCACCTCATTCCAGGTTTTCGGTTGTCCGCCGGCAAAGGTTCCATCCGCCTTCTGGCAGGGCGTCTCGGGGCAATATCCGGTTCGCGCGAAGAGCGTAACGCCCGGGCGCTTCGTCGAAAGACGTATTGTCCGCCAGATGCGAGGATTCTCGACATCGCCGGCGGAGAACGTCAATTGATAGTGGCTGCGGATATCCGTCGCAATTTCGGAGTAAAGACTCTCAAGGTTATCCATCCTGGCCCGGTAGACTTTACCTCCCGATTGGAGCGCGATTTTTGAAAGCATTGGAAAATTACTGTCGGGCGAACCGGTATCAAACTCAACCGCGTAAATTACGATGTCCCTGCCCAGCATCGCGGACGCAATATTGGACCACGCATGACTCGACGCGTTTTCCCCGGCGTCAGTGAAGATGATCAGAAACTTGGATCGCTTATCGCCCACGACTCCAGCCGCCGGCCGCCTGGGACGATACCGGCTGGGTATCGGGCTGTCGTCATCCTGACCGGAGGCTGCGGTGGGTTTTGGCGGACTGGAGATGTCTTTGCTGCCGAACGCATTCAGCAAGGTCGCCATGACGGAATCGACCAGAGCGGTGCGTCCGCTCGGGCGCAGACGTCGCACAGCGTCCTTGAACTCCATCGGATTTGACGTTCGGTCGATGAGCACCGTCGCGGTATCGCCAAAAGGAACCAGGCTGAGCAGAATATCGCCAGGTTCGTGATTGAAATCTTTCGAGACTATGTCGGCAAAAGTGAAAAGAGCTCCCTGCAGAGGCTCCAGAACCGGTCCCATGCTCCCGCTGACATCGGGAAGAATGACCACCTGTGCGTTCCCGACATTGGCCCGGAAACTGGTGATGTTGCGCGAGATCCCTTGATCATCGATCTGAATGTCAGCCGGAGTGATTCCGGAAACCGGCTGGTTCTGCTTGTCGACAACCCGGAAGACCACCGAAACCTCCCGGACGTCGGATTTGAAATCTGCGCTTCGAGACGCTCCGGCCGCAACGCGTTGCTCTGTTGACTGTGATGAGAGAGGTACAGTCGTAGCCGCAACCGCGACGGCCCAAAGAAAGACCGCCAGCAGGGCACGCTTCCCGGTCATCCACTCGATTTCCTGCTTCATCCGCTCAACTCCTCTGCTGCTGCGCGATCATGTCCGGTCTCTTTGTTTCTGATCCAGATAGTCGTTGACCTCGATGATGTCGTCCAGAGACACTTCGAGAATCGATGCTCTACGTGGCGTATACAGAACATCGTCGGTTTCCCGGTAAGGCCCACCGGTCCTGTCATACCAACGCCTGAGTGAGTTCACGGCCCCGGTAACTTTTCCGGTTCCCCTTCCTTCTCCGGTTCTACTTCCCTCATAGAAGCGCACAATCGCCCGGCCCGCGCTCACGGCTTCGATCTGGCCCAACTCGCCGGCCTTGACCGCTCGGGTTTTCTTCAGCGGTACCAGCCTTTCGCGCTGATAACCGTCCTTCACTATTGCCACATAATGGGCCTTGATCTCAGTGCGGGCGAGTATCCACGACGTTCGATTGAATTCCCGTGTCGAATCGATTTGCGAGGGGGTTTTCCGGTTTCCTTTGGCTTCAGCCGGGATTTCCGCAATCGAGTTCCAAAGATTCCCGTTTGATTTCGACTTCGGGTCCGCATCCAGCGTTCGGGGAGATCCCGGCGGAGGGAGGTTGCCAGTCTCGCGAATGGGTACAGAATTCGTGTCGAACGCGAACTGATAGGTCTTCGTTCGACTCGAAAAGCGTTCGGTTGGGTAGTCGCATCCATAGATCCGTCGCTCTCTGACGGCTGTACGCTCGAGATGGAAATCGTAGGGAGTGCCAATTGGGCGAATCTCCGTGCTCCCGATCCACACCGCTCCACATCGCCCCGCGGGATTGCTCAATTCCGGCTCGACCCGGGTAATCGTTTCACGGTCGCTGTTCTGGTTGTAGCTGACCACGCCGGCCTGGACGTTCCGTCCGTCCACGCAAGTGCAGCGGGGCCCGCCCTCCGTAACGGTTTGGGCAGTTGTCGAGAGTGCTCCGCCAATCCCGATGGTCACCATGAGTCGGACGTAAGGGAGGCTTATTCTCAGTTTTTTGGCCATGAGTCCGCACTCTCCCGGTGAATGTGGAAATTGCTGGAAAGAATTCGCTCGGCCATATCAAGCAGAGCGAGATCGATGGAAGCGGAGGGGAATCGGCACACGAGGGGCACTTGCTTCGCACTGAAATTGGACCGAAGCTTCAGTTCGAGGTCGATGGCGTAGTAACTGGGCGGAACCTGCGAATATTCATTCGGGCGAAACACCTTGATGTCGGCGCCCGTGACCAAAAGCTCCACCGTCGACGCATCCGCGGCTGGCGCCTGTGAGGTCCCAAGGCCATCCAGTCCGATAAAACACTGCCGCCGGAGAAGATCGGGCATAGCGTTGCCGCGGCGACTATCAGAGGGCCGTTCTTCCAAAACGAGCGTGCCGCGCCGCGAAAGGATTTCCGGATTCTTTGGAATCAGGCGGAGCCCCGGCGTCGTTTTTCGTATGGCGGCAAATATCCGGCTGGCCTGCGCCGTCGCTACATTTTCCTCGAGCGGCAGTTCAGGCGGCGCATAGATCTCCGGCAACCGGAATCTGCCCGGCTCTTCCCGATCGCCGGTCTCGTCGGACAGGTTCCCGAAGCGAGTCCATTCGACTCCTGAACGGTCAAGCAAATGATTGACCTCCATCACCCGGCTGGAGGCAAGGATTACTTTTTTCGGAAGGATGGGCTCGCGCGGCCCGGCAAGCATTCGAGGAATGGAAATCAGCGATCGCCAGAACGGTTGTGGCGCCGAGTCGGGAAGCACTTCCACGACCCATAGCGGCTCAGAGCGAAAGCCCGAGCGTTTCTCGATCTTCCCAAACGTTCCCGCGAATACACTCACTTCCGGCGACACAGCATCTCCGGCCAGAGGAGCTTTCGACCGGCGCGTGCAGACAAGATATGCTCCCTCCTTGAGATCTTCTTCATCGAAAGCAGAATGACCTGGCAGCGATTCTCCGAAACCGTTTGCCGGAATGAGTTGAAGCAAATCCCGGCCCGTCAGATTTTGGTCCAGTTCCACTTCGGAAGATTCCTCCGGCACGGAACCAGTCGTGCTGTTCGCATCTGCGGACGTCGATGTCGGGTCCGCGTCGTTTCCGGTCAATGTCAGTGCGGTTCCATCATCCCTAAAGAAATCGTAGGATTTCTTTGCCTCGACAAAGTGGATCTTTGTGTCGCAGATGTTGTGGATGACTCCGCGCTTGAGGCTGTCTCGTTTTAGAAACGGACGCCCATCAGGAGTGGTCAAGAGCCGGATAACCTGGCCCAGAACCAGAAGGTCCGTACATTGGGTCAGTTCCCCGGCTGAGGCGCTCGCGGGAGGTTGCGGACGAAACCCTGTCACAAGGACCCGTGCGCTGTTCTTTCCGAAAAGCGATGCTCCTGTCGCGAACTTTCTCCCATCCTGACAGCCACAGCCCCGCGCCTGCGGGGGCGTCTGAGCTGTTATGGGGACGGAAGGTAGAAGGATCGCCGTGAGAAACAACACCCAGCAGCAGAGGCGGCGCGATGCACAGTTTGCCGGAGGATTCCGAGCAGCGATCGCCAGGGGGCGCTTGCCCGGAGTTTTGTCGCGGGCTGTGAGGGGCCCCGGCATCACACCTTCCCACCTACGTTGGTTTTAGACTGGCGCTTGCCGGATGTCAAGCCTCCCGCAGCGGCATCCCGCGTTCGGCCGTACAGGTGCTATATTTGCGACGAGTTGTCTGTCAGGAATTCACTGACGAATGCGGTGGACCTGCTCCTCCTGGGGCTCTGCCTGAGTCTTGGGGCGTCCTCCGCGGCGACTTCGCCGGAGAGCGATGAACCGGAGGCGGGAGCAGCCACCTTGGATCAGCACGGCTCTGCTTCAGATCAAAGACCGCCAGCACCGGTAAAGCCGTCAGCAGAGCCCCGCGTCCAGGGAGTCCGGTTGGCTCTGCTCGTGGGCATTGACGTCCTGGCTTGGGCCGGCTATTCGTATGACACTCACGTGAGCCTGCCGGACGGCCAACAATTGCAGTATCGCGGCACGGCAGGCGCCCCGGGTGTGGCGCTTTCCGGCGGCGGAGCGGTAACGCTTCCAGGCGCGTGGCGCAGGATTACCGTGGGAGTCAGCATCAACGCCGGTGGACTGAACTCGAGCAAGCGCTCAGTGATTCCAGCCGGCGTGGCAACGCCGTTCTCCAAAGTAAATCTTCAGAACCAGATCCGCAGTAAGTATTCGTACGCACCCGGTTGGACCTCCGCTCTTTCTCTGTATGTTGACCACGACCTTGCCTTTCTCCGCGAGAACAGGGTTCGGGTCGGTTATCAGTATTGGCGGCAGACGGGGTCATACACCGGTACTTTCGAACCAACCGATAAGAGCCGCGCCCTGGCTGGCTACGATGTCCGGCTCGCATCCCAGTCTCATCTGCTTCGTGTTTCCATGAATAACTATGCTTCTCTCGATGATTCTGACATCAACACGACCACGCCGAACCGTCCACGGCGAAAAACCGGGATGATTTGGCAGTTTGGAGTAGCTGCAGGAACTCATCGGACCATCGTGATTTTCGCCGCGATCGGCCCGTGCTGGGAAATAGCCCGGTAGGCGCGGAATTACCATCCGCCGCTTTAGATATCGGAAAGGTAATTCAATTCGCCGTTGCTGTCGCCTAACCGTTCCACGGGAACTTTCATGCGGTCGAGCATGGCGATGAACAGATTCGCCATCGGGGTCTCGTCCGGATAACGAACGTGCCGCCCGGGGCGAAGCGACCCGCAGCCGCGTCCGGCCAACACCAGCGGCAGGTTGCCGTGATCGTGAGCGTTCCCATCGCTGAGCGCGCTGCCATAAGTCACCATCACATGATCGAGAAGCGTGCCGTCGCCGTCCGGCGTCGCTTTCAACTTGCCCAACAGATAGGCAAATTGCTTGATATGGAAACAGTTGATTTCAGCTACTTTCGCGATCTTCTCTTTATCGCCCTGGTGATGAGTCAAGCCGTGGTGCGCTTCCGGAATTCCGATCTCAGGGTAAGCGCGCGGGCTCTGTTCGAGAGCCATCAGCAGCGTGACCACCCGCGTGGCGTCCGTCTGAAATGCGAGCGTCATCAGGTCCATCATGATGCGCGCATGCTCAGCAAAATCAGTCGGAATGCTCGCGTCGGGAGGTGTCATGCCGGGTGCGGGTAGAATCTCTGGCGCGCGATTCCGCTCAGCGTTCTGAATTCGCTTTTCGACATCGCGAATCGAGAACAGATATTCGTCGATCTTCCGTTTATCGGTGCCGCCCAGCGTGGACGAGAGCCGTTGCGCATCGCCCATTACGACGTCGAGAACGCTGCTCTCGTAACGCTGCTGCCGCGCTCGGCGTGCGGGATCGGGATCGAGATCGGCCTGTCCGAATAGCCGCTCAAATACCGCGCGGGGGCGAATCTCGGCCGGGTTCGGCGACGAGGGAGTCCGCCAGGAAATGCTGTTGCTATAGGCGCAGCTATAGCCGTTATCGCAACTGCCTCCCTGGACGCCCTCTTCGCAACCGAGCTCGAGCGAAGCGAATCGCGTCTTGCCTTCGAGCCGGCGCGCCGCGATCTGATCGACCGAAATACCCGCCTGCAAATCCCGCCCATTCGTTTTCTTCGGATGAACGCACGTCAGGTAATTCGCTCCGGCGCGGCCGTGGTCGCCCGGTCCGTCGCCGAGCGCGCGGCCGCCGTTTTGGGTCAGCCCGCCCAGGACCATCACGTCGTTACGGAACGGCGCGAGCGCCGACGAGATGCGCGGCAGCTCGGCCGGCAATTCGCTCACGCCCGCCTGGCGCGTGGGAATCCATTGGTCCATCACGATCCCGTTCGGCACGTACAGAAACGCCATCCGGCACGGCGCGGCCGCCTTTGCCGCTGCGCGCGAGAAGGCCGGCACCATAGCGTCGAGCAAGGGCAGAGCGATGGCCGATCCGAAACCTTTGAGCAATGTTCGACGGTCTAGCGATTTACCTGGCAGCAAGACTTCCTCCTGTCTTTTGCGTTTGCGATTGCTTCGGGATGCCTTCCCTCATCTGAAACGCCTGGCTATTCACGATCTCCATCACCAGCGTCGAAAAGCGATATCCGCTCGAAGCAAGCCTCTGTTCGATGCGGTCGACCGTGGCGCGATCGGAGCGCTCGACCCCTCTTCCGAGAGCATACGTCAACATCTTCTCGGTCAGATTACGGGTGAACAGACCGGATTGCGATTTCAAAACCTGTTTCAGTTCCTTGGGTCCGGTAAAGGATGCGCCGCCGGGAAGCGAGCCCGAGCTATCGATCGGAAATTTTCCGTCCCGATCGCGCCAGGCACCCGATGCGTCGTAATTTTCGAGGCCGAATCCGATGGGGTCCATCTGATTGTGGCAGACGGCGCAGCTTGGATTCGCGCGATGCTGCTCCAGACGCTGGCGCAGCGACGCGTCGGCGCCGAGATTCGCTTCCTGCAGGGCGGGAATATTGGGCGGCGGGGGAGGCGGAGGCGTGCCGAGCAGGTTTTCGAGAACCCATTTGCCCCGCAGCACGGGCGACGTTCGCGTCGCATAAGACGACAGCGTCAGGACGGAAGCTTGCGTGACCACGCCACCGCGCTGCCCGCCATCGCGCTGTTCTCCATCGAACGCTACCCGCTCGAAATCCTCTCCCCTGATTCCCGGGATGCCGTAATGCCTGGCAAGAATTCCGTTCAGGAACGAGAACCGGCCATCGACAAAATCGAGCACGCTGCGATCTTCCCGCACGATTGCCCGCGCGAACAGCAAGGTCTCACGGTGCATCGCGTCGAGCAGTTCGTCGTCAACCAACGGGAAGTGAGCCGGATCGGGCTTCCTGCGATCGAGCAAACGCAACCCAAGCCATTGCCCCACGAAGTTTTCGACGAGCGCATCCGATTTGGGATCCCGCAACATGCGCCGCACCTCGGATTCAAGCACCCCGGGTTTATGTAGGGCGCCCTCGTCCGCTCTTCGCATCAACTCTTCATCCGGCATGCTGCTCCAAAGGAAGTAAGAGAGGCGCGACGCGAGATCGTGATCGTTGAGCGCGTACGTGGCGGCGACGGCAGGCTCGCGTTCGATGCGGAATAGGAAGTTCGGAGACATCAGAATAGCTTGAAGAGCGACGCGAATGCCTTCGTCGAACGAATCGCCGTTGTTTCGGACCAGCGTCGCCAAATTCACGAGCTCGTCTGTCTCTTGCGCGGCAGGAGGCCTGCGGTAAGCGCGGCGGGCGAGATGCTCGACGATCTGTCGCGCACATTCGGGCGTCTTCAGATCGCAAATGAAGACGCGCCGGCGGCTTTCACTCGCGACCGTAACGGGCTGAAACGGACCGACGATATCGACGTAATCGATGAACAGCTTCCGCCGGCCATCCCGATTCACGTTATCTCGCGGATTCTCCATTCCGGCAAACTCCGGAAAAGAGGCGCGGAACTCATGATTTCCGGCCGTTACCTTGACGCGCGCGACGGATTCACCATGAGCGTACTGATAATCGATGTTGCCTTCGACCACTTCGGTCAGCGCCGGTACGGCATCGAGCGTGAGGACCATCTTAACGGGAGGATCGGATTTGCGGTTCTCTTCTGCCAGCTCGCGTTTCTCGGCTTCGGTGAGGTCACGCTTGTGTGCCAATTCCTTGTGCCGCGCGCTGCCAGTATCCCGGGGACGGTAGTTACCCACGCGCATGCGCAATTCGTACTCCGCTGTGGCCGGGAAATCGAAACTTCCGTAAATGGCGCCCCGATATGAGTAGGGCAGAGCGTTCGGCGTGGGATCGTCCTGCGACTTCTTGCTCATGAAGCGGATGATCTTCGTCGGCTTCGCGGGAACCGGTTCGCCATACACGGCGGCGCGGGAGACCTTGCGTGCCGCAGCTATATACTTTTCCATCAACAGCGGGGAGACGGAGAGAACGTCGCCGATGTTGTCGAATCCGTAGCCCGCGTCGTCAAGAGGAAATTCGTCAGCGGGATGCAGAGCGACGCTGAGGAGGTCGCGCACGGTGTTGTTGTACTCGACGCGATTCAAACGGCGCGAGGTCACGCGTCCAGCCGTGGCGTTGCTCTGGCCAACGAATTTCCCGATCCACGCAGTGACCGTGGCGATCTCCCCTTTAGAGAGGGTGGGCGAACCGGGCGGCGGCATGCGGCCGGTGTTGAGCTTGTCGAGCACCTTCTCCCAAAGCGCCGGCGAGTTCCCCGGATGTTCGAGGGTAAGACCGGCCGTTCTTACCTTATCGCCGTGGCACGCGAGGCAGTGTTTCGACAGGACGGGCGCTACCTGGTTGCGATACTCAGGGGCGTTCGTGTCCTGAGCCAGCGCGAAGCCCGCAAGCGATAACGCGGCCGACAGGTGTGCTTTCCGGCGAATGGAGGAAACCTCCCCATTAATATACAACCGATGGTAATAAGATAGTTTGCGTGGTATTTAGATCATGAGCCTCACGGCGGCGCGGAGTTCCGGTTGGATTTGTGTGTTTTTCTTGTCCGGCGCGACAAGTTTGTTGCACGCGCAGGCTGCACCAGAGAGCGCGACCCTCACCCGCTACTGCGCGGGCTGCCACAATGAAAAATTGAAGACGGGAGGATTCGTCCTGGATCTTTCCGCCGTGAGCCACCCCGAGCAGCACTCCGAAGACTGGGAGAAAGTAGTCCGCAAACTACGGGGCCGCAGCATGCCGCCGGTGGGTCTGCCGCGGCCGGATGAGTCCACTTATAAAAGCCTGCTGGCATCTCTGGAAGGCTCGCTCGATCGCGCGGCGGCGGCGCATCCGAATCCCGGGCGGACAGATACGTTCCGCCGCCTGAACCGAACCGAATACCAGAATTCCATTCGCGATCTTCTTTCGTTGGAAGTGGATATATCGTCGCTCCTGCCGGCTGATGACGCCAGTCATGGCTTCGATAACGTAACTGTTGGGAATCTCTCTCCGACTCTGTTGGAACGGTACTTATCGGCAGCGCGGAAGATCAGCCGGCTGGCCATCGGAAGCCCGATCCTGTCCCCCGGCGGCGACACGATTAATCTCCCTCCTGACCTGACACAGGAGGAACACTTCGATGAACTTCCTCTGGGTACCCGCGGTGGAACGACGGTGCACTATACGTTCCCCCTGGATGCCGAGTACGAGATTCAATTCCGACTTGCACGGGACAGGAACGAGCACGTCGAAGGTTTGAAAGAGCCCGATCAAGTGGAACTGATGCTGGACGGAGCGCGCGTGAAGGTGTTCACCGTCAATCCACCGCCGAAGGGAAGCGACCACCACCTGGTGGACAAGGATCTGAACATTCGGGTTCCGGTGAAAGCCGGCCCGCATGTGGTGAGCGTGGCGTTTTTGAAAGGTCCATCCGTGCTGCTGGAGACCGAGCGCCAGCCCTACCAGGCACACTTCAACATGGACCGCCATCCACGGATTCACCCGGCCTTATATTCGATATCTGTGAATGGCCCTTACGAAGCCAAGGGACCGGGGACCACACCGAGCCGCGAGCGAATTTTTGTCTGCAAGCCAGGCCGCCCGGAAGAAGAAGACGGCTGCGCCAGGCGCATCATGACAACCCTGATGCGGCGCGCTTATCGGCGTCCTGTTACGGACTCGGATTTACAACGGCCTTTCCAGTTCTACCGGGAGGCGCGGAAGGATTCCGGGTTTGAGGCTGGAATCGAAATGGGCTTGAGCGCCGTTCTGGTGAGTCCGGAATTCCTGTTCCGTGTGGAGCAGGATCCGGCTGGAATCGCGCCGAATACGGCCTATCGGATTAGCGATCTGGAACTGGCGTCCCGTTTGTCTTTCTTTTTGTGGAGCAGCATTCCAGACGATGAACTACTGGACTTAGCAATTCGGGGAAAGCTCAAAACGCCCGCAGTGCTCGAGAAGCAGGTCCGGCGGATGCTGGCGGATAACCGCTCGCGGGTATTGGTAACGAACTTCGCGGAGCAATGGCTGCACCTGCGCAGCCTGGCGGCGACGACTCCCGACATGCGCATATTTCCGGATTTCGACGACAACCTGCGGCAGGCTTTTCGGGAAGAGACTGACCTCTTCTTCGAGAGCATTCTGCGTGAGGACCGCAGCGTGCTGGATCTGCTGCGCGCGAACTACACCTTCCTGAATGAACGGCTGGCGAAGCATTACGGGATCCCCAACATTTACGGGAGCCGCTTCCGGCGGGTCTCGTTTGACGAGAATGTCCCGAGGGGCGGATTGCTCCGGCAAGGGAGCGTCCTGACGGTGACTTCGTATGCGACGCGCACCTCACCCGTGATTCGGGGTAAGTGGGTCCTGGACAATATCCTGGGAGCGCCTCCGCTGCCCCCGCCGCCATTTGTACCGGCGCTGAAGGAACATAGCGCGAGTGGCAAGATACAAACTATGCGCGAGCGGATTGCCGAGCACCGCGCCAACCCAGCCTGCGCAGGCTGTCACAACGTGATGGACCCTCTGGGCTTCTCGCTGGAGAACTACGACGCGGTGGGCCGCTGGCGGACGGCCGAGGATGGCCAGCCTATTGACTCTTCCGGAGGACTTCCGGACGGCAGTAAGTTCGACGGGGTCGCGGGATTGCAAAAGGCCCTACTCAGGCGCCCGGAAGTATTTGCAAGTACTGTTAGTGAGAAGCTTCTCACTTATGGGCTGGGCCGGGGAGTAGAATTCTATGATGCGGCTGCAATCCGTAAGGTAGTGCATGACGCCGAGGCAAAGGATTATCGATTCTCGTCGATTATCATGGGAATCGTTGAGAGCACTCCGTTTCAGATGAGGAGATCGAAATGATCATCACCAAGAAGGCTCTACCCAGACGAACTTTCCTCAGGGGGATCGGGGCGACCGTGGCCCTACCGTTACTGGACGCCATGATTCCCGCCATGACAGCTCTGGCGGCAACGCCGGCCAAACCCGTGCGCCGTCTTGGGTTTGTCTACATTCCGATGGGGGCCAACCTGGCCGAATGGACTCCTCCCGGGGACGGGCATGACCTGAAGGAGCTTTCGCCGATTCTGCAATCGATGAAGCCGTTCGTAGATCAGCTCACGGTGGTAAGTAATCTGGAACTGAAGAACGCATATCCCGGGACCCACGCGACTTCCAACGCTGCGTTTCTGAGCGCCGCAAAAGCAAAGTGGACCGAGAGCACCGATTATTGCCTGGGCACCACGGTTGACCAAATTGCGGCGAAGCAGATAGGCGCGGACACGCGTCTGCCATCACTCGAACTGGCGATGGATCTGCTGACCACGGTCGGCCAATGCGATAACGGTTATGCGTGCGTGTATCAGAATAATCTCTCCTGGTCATCACCGACGACTCCACTTCAGGCAGAGGCTCATCCGCGCGTTGCGTTTGAGCGCTTGTTCGGCGATGGGGGCAGTTCCGTCGACCGGCGCGCCGAACTCCGAAAGAAGGCAAGCCTCTTGGACTGGGTGAATGAAGACATCTCCCGCCTTCAGAATAAGCTCGGTGCCGATGACCGCACTAAGGTCAGCCAGTACCTGGAGACCGTTCGTGAGGTGGAGCGACGGATCCAAAAAGCGGAGGCGGAAACCGCCGATTCGCAACTGCCGGATCTGGACCGCCCGGTGGGAGTGCCGACCGCTTATGCGGACCATGCGCGATTGATGTTCGACCTGCAGGTGCTGGCGCTTCAGGGAGACGTCACGCGGGTGATTACTTTCCAACTAGCTCGCGAGACGAGCACCCGAACATATCCCGAGATCGGAGTTCCCGATCCGCACCACCCGCTCACGCATAACGCCGGCGATCCGGCAAAGCTGGCGCGGGTTGCCAAGATAAATGAATTTCATGTATCGCTGTTTGCATATTTCCTGGACAAGCTGAAGTCAACGCGCGATGGTAACGGCACGCTGCTGGATCATTCGGTGTACCTGTATGGCAGCGGCATGGGCAACCCCGACTTACACGATCATGTAAATCTGCCGATTCTGGTGGCGGGCGGCGGAGCGGGCAAGATGAAGGGCGGCCGCCATATCCGTTACGCCGAGCCCACACCGCTAGCCAATCTTCATCTCACGCTGCTCGACAAGGTCGGCGTGAAGGTCGATTCCTTTGCGGATAGCAAAGGGAAGATGGAAGAACTGCTCGAACCGCTCTCGCTGTAAGAACATGATCTACTTCTCGTTGCTGCTATCAGCGAGTCTCTTAGCCGGCGTCCAACCTGATTCGCAGCTTGCCGAGGCCGCGAAAGCGAGAAACAAGGCAGCGATCAGAACGCTGCTGGCGAAGCACGTGGACGTGAATGCACCACAGGCCGATGGCGCGACCGCGCTGCACTGGGCTGTGAATCAAGACGATACAGAGACCGTGGAGATGCTGCTCCGCGCCGGCGCGAACGCAAAAGCGGTGAACCGGTATGGAGTGACTCCGCTCTCGCTTGCTTGCACGAATGGAAACGGCGAAATTGTTCAAGCGCTCTTGAAAGCAGGCGCGGACCCGAACACTTCCCTGCCCGGCGGCGAGACAGTTCTGATGACGGCAGCGCGCACGGGCAAGGTGGCGGCCATTGCGCCGCTGCTCGCACGAGGAGCTGTGGTCGACGCAAGAGAAAAGGCACACGGACAGACGGCCCTCATGTGGGCGGCAGCGGAAGGCAACGTTGAAGCCGTGGAGACGTTGATTCATGCAGGAGCGGATATTCATGCGCGCGTCGGTTCGGGATTCACCCCGTTTCTCTTTGCAGTGCGCGAAGGGCGTATCGGCACCGCGCAGGCGTTACTGAAGGCCGGGGCCGACGTAAACGAGACCGTGCAGACAAGCCAGGGTACCGGACCGAAGATCGCTTCCGGAGCGGGCGCGCCCAAGGTGGGCACGAGCGCGTTGGTGCTGGCGGTCGCCAACGCACATTTCGAGCTTGCGGCGAAGTTGCTGGACGCGGGCGCGGACCCGAATGCGGCGGGCCCTGGGTATACGGCGCTCCACATGGTTACCCAGGTCCGCAAACCGGGCGGCGGCGACAACGATCCTCCTCCACAAGGCTCCGGAAACATGACGAGCCTCGAGCTGGTGAAAAAGCTGGTTGAGCACCGAGCGAATCTGAACGCCCGGATGACCAAGCGCGTCAATTTCGGATTAACGGGTCTGAATACCATCGGCGCGACTCCCTTCTTCCTGGCGGCGAAAACGGCGGACGCCGAGTTGATGCGGCTGCTGGCGAAACTTGGCGCGGATCCCCTGATTCTGAATGCGGACCATTCCACACCGCTGATGGCGGCCGCCGGGCTGGGGACGCGTTCTCCAGGCGAGGATGCCGGGACGGAGAGCGAAGTTGTGGAGGCGATGCAAGTGGCGCTCGACCTTGGCGCGGACTTGAACGCGGTGGACGATAAGGGCGAGACGGCCATGCACGGCGCCGCTTATAAGAACCTGCCCGGGGCGGTGCAATTCCTCGCCGAAAAGGGCGCGAAGATCGAGATATGGAACCAGAAGAATAAGCATGGGTGGACGCCGTTGACGATTGCAGAAGGCTACAGATTCGGAAATTTCAAACCGTCGCCTGAGACGGTAGCAGCGCTGGTGAAGGTGATGAAGGCCGCGGGTGTACCGATACCACCGGAACGACAGCGTTCACCAACTTAAGCGGAGCGAGAACCGCACGGCCCGTTGTTCGATGCCTTCCAGTCCGGTGTTAATGATGCCGATCGCCTGCAAAAACGTGCCGCTGTTGATCGAAGTATTCCCGAGCGAGTGGTGCGGCGTATTCGCCGTATTGAACATGTCTGCCCGAAAACTTAACTGAAATCGCTCCAGGATCTTGAAATTACGGTTTACTCCGAGGTTGACGTTGAAGAGCCCGGGGCCTCTCAGGCTGTTGGTTCCGCACGTCCCGAAGCGTCCGGACGCGGGCACCGCAAAAGCCGATCGGTCATACCATTGATAGATGCTGCCGATCTTTTGCGGGGAGCTGATGCAATCCGCAAACTGACCCGAAAAGGGGGCGTTCAGCGTCGCGGTTGAGGCGGTGGCGGTAAATGGAAGTCCGCTGTGAGCGACAACGACCGCACTAATCTGCCACCCACCGGCCAGCTTCGACGCGAGTCCGGTGTATGCCCAGGGCTTGCCCGTGCCAAAGGGCAGGTCGGCGAAGGTGCTCGCTGAAAACGCATGGGCGATATCAGTGGCTTGAGGTCCGCGGTTCAAATGATAGTACTGAGGGATCACCACCTGAGGGGAGATTGCGTAGCCCAGAGCCTTACTGAATGTATAGGTCAGATTCACCTGGGTTCCGCTGAAGCGGCCTTGCGTGCGCATCTGCAGCGAGTCATACGTGTTCGTTCCCAGCGTGCCGATGTACTGGGTGGAAGCGGTACGCCCGGTCAGCTTATTCAGGACTTCCCCGGCCGTGCCGCCGTTAATCGGCGACCAGTTCATCTGCAGATTGTTCTGCGGATCGATGGCTCGCGAACCGACATAGCCCGCAGAGCCAAGCCAGCTCTTTAGCCGCTGCTCGACCGTGAAGTTCCATGTCTGGACATAGCCCCGGACGTAGTTGGCGTTGTTGTAAGTATTGACAGAAGCGAAGAACGGCACGGTAACGGTCCCGGTGCTGAGATCGGGCGCCGTCACCACGGGGATACCCTGGCGCAGAGTCGTGGCGTAAGAAAGACTATTGGGCGGGAGGAGAACCTGCGCATACACGTACGGGAAGTTCCTGCTTCCTAGGTTTGTAAAACCAAGAAAGAGAATTGGATCAACAGCCATGCTGTATCCGGCCCGGATGACTGTCGAATTCGTAACGCGGTACGCGACTCCCAGCCGCGGGTCGATGCGCTGCCGATCTCTGGTGATTCCGCAATCGGCAGGAACGGAGCCGATTCCGCAGATCGACATGGTAGCGCTTTGTGGATTGTAGAACTCGACACCCGTACCTACGCGCCTGGGAAACTGGAAATAGTCCCAACGAGCCCCATAACTCAGAGTCAGCTTCGGGGTAACCTCCCAGCGATCTCTAAAGTAGACGGCAAAGGTCTTGTTACGCGTGTAATACTCGTTCGGAAACTGATAGATCTTACCGGAGTCTTGCGGAAGGCCCAGCAGAAACGAACCGAACGCGTTCAAGTCATTGCCGGCCGGACCGCCCTGGATTTGTGTAGTGCCCTGAGTAAAATGAAAACCTCCGGCATTGGTGATGAAACTGGAACTGGCGGTCTGATACTGAGCCTCGTTGGAGTCCTGCAGGTCGGCTTCGAAACCTGAGCGAACGTTGTGGGCGCCTTTGAGCCAGTTGATACTCGCGCTAAAGTTCTTCTCCGGATCGCTATAGGCCTGCGGCTGGAAAGTATTAGCCGGACCAAGACTCGCGAAGCCATCAATGGTGAGCAGGGGCAGTCCGCCATAATCAAGTTGTTTGTTCCGCGGCAGACCCGCGGTGGATAGGCCTGGAATCGCCAGCAACGTCGAGCCAAGGTTCTGGTCCTGATATGGCTGCCTGCTGTACATATTAATGCGAGAGTAGCCGAAGTATGCGTCGGCCAGCAGGTGGGGACTGAATACGTAAGTTGCCGAAACCGTATCGTTATAAACGGTGGCTCCTCCAACTCCGGCGGATATGTTAGTCGGACTCACGACGGGTCCACCGAGTAAGCCGAAAATTTGAGGGTTGTACCAGTCGCCGTTGTTCAGGCCGAAACGGACGAAAGTGCTTAGTTTAGAGCTCGGATTCCAGTTCACTTTTGCGTCGATCTGATCCCGCCGCGTGCCGCTATTCCCCTGGCAGCCCGTACATTGGAAGTTCTGGCCCAGGCCGAAGACTCCCGTGCCCGGCTGGTTCGGATTGGGCCACGCGCCGTTGGCGATCAAGGCCTGGACGCCCGGGTCGATCCGCGATGCCGGAACGATATTACCAGGGAACTGGGTTCGGCCGCTGCCGTTTGCATTCCCCGTCGACGGATCGTAGATCGGAGTCGAAGAAGCGGAAAGATTACCCGCTTTCATTGCGGGGGTGGGAACCTGGGCCTGTACTGCGTTGCCCTGAACGAGGCGGACTCCCTCATAGCTCGCGAAGTAGAATAACTTATCTTTGATAATTGGGCCGCCAAGCGTTCCGCCGAACTGGTTGTTGATGAAAGGCAGTTTCGGCCGGCTGCGATTCGCGGACCACTGATAAGCTTCGAGATGCTGGTCGGCGTGGGTCTCAAACAAAGATCCATGGAGTGCGTTGGCTCCGCTCTTAACGGTGACGCTGACGAACCCGCCGCCCGCGGATTGGTCCGCGTCGAACGAGTTGGTCGCTATGTTCACCGTCTCAATGGCATCCAGCGAAGGGATATACAGAATGACATCCGAAGCGGAGTAGTTCCTCGTGCCGGCGCCATCGACGCGCGTGTCGTTGGCGTTCACGTTCCCACCGTTGACGGTGAACGCAAGAGACCGGCTGCCGTTGGCGCTGAACGAGTGCGAGTTTTGGGGCGGCGAAACACCGGGAATCGTAGTGAAGAGCATCTGATAGTTGCGGCCAATTGGTACCGGCAGGCTTTCTAAAAGCTTTCCGCTGAGTTCGGATCGAACGTCGGCCCGGTCCGCCTGGAGCGTCGCTGCCAGGGCCGATACGGTCACGTTCTCGTTCACTGCGCCAACGCTCAGCGAGACGTCCACGCGCGTGACCGTCTGCACTGTCACTTCGACTCCCGTGCGCGTGTAAGTCTGGAAACCCGGCATGCCGATGGTAACGGTATAAATTCCCGGCAGCAGGATGGGGAACGTGTATGCCCCCGTCGTAATGGTCACGGTATCGCGCACAAAACCGGTTGCCTGATCCGTGGCGATTACTTTGGCGCCGACGACCGCCGCCCCGCTCGAATCGTTGACATTACCGTCGATGGCGCCCTGAAGGAGTTGTCCTCGCGCCTGATCCGGCGCAATCGTGAAAAGGACGAGGGACACGCTCCAGCACACCGAGCCAATCCAGAGAACGCGGGCGTTTAAACCGGCTTTCATACGGGACCTCCCACCTTTGGCGCCTCACAGTCTATTCACAGGGTCCCGGAGTGTCAAGCATAACGACAGCATAACGACGAGTCCTGCTACTTTCGCCGCGGCTGTTTCTGCGATCCGGAACTGCCGCCGAGATTGGCGGCCAAGTAGTCCACGACCGTTCGGACTTCATCATTGGTACCAACAGCTCCGCGGGCGATCATGTCATCCACTTCGTCCTGCCATTCGTTCCGATTCATTCTGCTATTGGCAAACGTCCCCGCTCCATGGCATCTCGTGCACATCCGCACCACAACGTCTCTTCCCTCCCCTTCCGGCAAGCGTCCATTTGTGATCGCGGCGACTGCGGTGGAAGCAGCCTTTTTGGCCGAGGGAGGCGAAACGTTCTTGCTGGTGAGATTGGGTGTCGTGACGTTGCCGCCGGGCAACGCAAAAACAATCAGGCTGTCGGCGTTGTTCTTTGAATTGTCGCCGACATTCCGCAAATGATCGGGACCGCCCGCAGTGATCGCCACGTATTGTTTTCCATGCCGCCCCTGATATGTTATCGGCGTGGAGTTGCCTGTCGCGTCAAGCCGACCCGTCCACAATTCTTTGCCGGTGCGGGAATCGAATGCGCGGAATTTCGAATCGTTGGTTGCGGCGACGAAGACCAAGCCGCCCGCCGTGGCAATAGTCCCGCCCACGTTCGGCGTGCCGGCATTCTTGAAACCCTGCGCTTCCAGCTCCTCGAAACTACCCAGGGGCACCTTCCACGCGATATCGCCGGTGTTCGCATTCACCGCGCTCAACTCGCCCCACGGCGGCTGCTGGCAGGGATACTGATCCTGATCGAGGAATCGCGCGTAGCCGCTCTCGTTGCGATACGGCATCGGCGACCCCGCCGGCACGGGAACTATATGGCCCATCGCGCCCATGTTGCTCGTATTGACGAAGACGTATCCCAACTTAGGATCGAACGAAACCCCGCCCCAGTTGCCTCCGCCCATTGCGCCTGGAAACAGCAAGGTTGCCTTTGCCATGCCGTACGGCGTGTACGGTCCTCCTTCGTGAAGCTGATCGAATAGCTCCCTGCAATAGCGCTCGGATTCCGGAGTCCGCCTGGCGATTTCATCCCGCTTCAAACTCATGCGCGCGAGAGGCGGCGGCTTCAATGGAAACGGTTGGGTGGGCCAGGCTTCCTCGCCCGGGACGTCGCTTTTCGCTACCGGGCGTTCCTCCGCACCGAAGACCGGTTTACCGTCGAGCCGGTTGAGAATGAACAACAGGCCCATTTTCGTGATCTCCGCAACGGCGGGGATTCGCTTACCGTTTTGCACTACATCGATCAGGGCCGGCGCGCCGGTTACATCGTAATCGAAGATATCGTGATGCACGATCTGGTAATACCAGCGAAGCTTGCCGGTGGCCGCATCCAGTGCAACGACACAGTTGGCGTAAAGGTTGGTTCCCTTGCGGTCCCCGCCGTAGAAGCTATCGGCCGGGTTGCCGGTCGGCAGGAAGACAAGGCCGCGCTCCGTATCCACGGTCATCACGCCCCACAGGCTCGGACCGGAACGTTCCTTCCACCCATCCGGTCCCCACGTCTCATTCCCAGGCTCGCCCGGCTGAGGCACTGTATGAAATCTCCAGACCAGCTTCCCCGTGCGAACGTCGAAAGCGCGCGGATCTCCGCTCGGCCCGTGGCTAGGCCCTTCCTGCGTGTTGGGTCCGACGATCACCAGGTTGCGATAGATTGCCGGGGGCGAGGTAATCGCATAACCAGCTTTTGGATACTTATCCGCTACCCCAACGCGCAAATCGACGACCCCATTGTCCCCGAAGTCCACCGCCGGATTGCCTGTTCTTGCATCCAGCGCGATCAATCGGCCGTCTCCGGTTCCGAACACAATTCGCGGAGGTGTCTGCCGGTCGCCAGCCCAATAAGAAACGCCCCTATGCTCTCTGGCGCGGGCCTTCGGATCGTACTTCCAGATCTCTTTACCGGTCTCGGGCTCCAGCGCAACGATGCGCTGCTGCTGAGTGGAGACGTACATCACACCGCCAACCACCAGAGGCGTGGATTCGAATTGCCGGCCTTTTTCGCCGGTGTGATATGTCCACGCGCGCTCCAATTTCGCGATATTCGTTGTATTAATTTGCGTCAGCGGCGAAAACTTCATCCCACCTGGATCATGGCCGTAAACAGGCCAATCGGTTTGCGCCCGAACGGGCATCGCCGCCGTCGCGGCGAGCATGGCCACGCAGAGGATCCGCATTGTCAGAATCTATCTCGTTTTCGCGAGGCGGTTCTCGTACCAAACGACATTGTTGCTTTCAAACCCGGCCACAAGGATGTCCAGGTCTCCATCTCCATCCATGTCCACCAGGCGAATGTCGTAGGCGGATTGGCCTTCGGCGATGCGGTGCTCTTTGAAATTACCTTTGCCATCGTTCTCAAACCAGGCAGCGAGCCGGGAATCTTTGGCGACCGTCACAACATCCGGCGCGCCGTCACCATTCATGTCGCCGATCGCGAGCGAATGCGGCCCTTTGATATCCGTACTGAGGTCATGAGGGGTCCACTTGGGAGCCTCGTACCAAGTGATGCCTTGACCGTGCCCTCGCGATGCCACGAAGTCCGGCTTGCCATCGCCGTTCAAGTCAGCGATCAGAATGTTCGTCGCGCCGAACTGGTTTTCGGCAATCAGGTGCTTCTTCCAGGGCTTCCGCGGATCCTGACCCTGCTCCCACCAGGCAAACCAGTTGCCGCCTGGAGAATCCTTGGCGGCACTTGCGATGTCAGGGCGACCATCGCCGTTCACATCACCGAATCCGATGTAATGGCTCAGGCCGGGCGCATCTCGGTCAGCCACAATATACCGATCCCAGTGCGCGGCGCTCCGTGGACTCGGCGGGACGCGGAACCATGCGAGCGAATCCGGAAACGCGCCTTTCGGCTGACCGCTGCTGGCGATCAAGTCGAGCTTGCCGTCACGATCAACGTCGCCCGCCCAGAGGCCGTGAACGCCGTCAACGCCGCTCTGCGCCGAATCGTCGACGACGTGGTAGGGCCACTCGTCATGAAGCGGATCTTTGGGCCGCTCGAGCCAGTAGATGAGACCGGGATGATAGCGCGACGCGACTAAGTCGAGTTTGCCGTCGCCATCCACGTCCATGGCAACGCTATAAATCGTTCGGATACCGGTGCGAAGGACGACCGGCTTCCAATCCGGCGCGACATAGAGGATCGTCCTCTCATGGCCGGGCGTGATGTCGCCGGTGATAACGTCCATGCGGCCGTCGCCCGTAAAGTCCGCGGCAACTACTGTTTGGGTTGGAAAGCCCTCCACTATTACGTGCCGCACCCATTCGGGGCCCGTTTGATTTTGAACCTTGCCGGCCAGGGTGAGCAGGGCTACGAGCGCCAGTGTCCATTTCCGCATTTCAATCGTGCGGAGCATATCACATAAGGCCACGGCGGGGCGGCAGGCTTTGCGCATACAGTTGCGGTGTTCGACCCGGATACGCATGAGGTGGGTCGAACGCTCCGGAAGATGAGTTGGCCGGATTGGAAGGTTCCGGTCACCGTAGGGGGCGCGGAGGGCTCGGGGTTGGATGGTGCAGGGGAGACGGATGGGGGTTCAGCTTCCTGATTCGGAACGGGTCGTTCCGATGTAGGTTCGTTTGGCGGAGCGGTGTTTTCGGCGGGTTGTTCGGAATGCCGGTTCCTCTGGGGCCTGCGGATTTTCGTCGGCGAGATTGCGCAGGGGGAGGAAGTTTTGGAGCGAGCGCTGGTACATGCGGTGGAGGCGGGTTTCGTAGCGGTCGAGCAGGTGGAGCTCGGGGCGGGCGGCGAGTTGCGCGAAGGCCGAGCCGAGGCGGGAGTGCTCGTCGATTCGCCGCGAGTCGGGAAATCAGACGAACCGGAGGCCCATCGGGTCCCGCTGAAACCAGCTCAAAACCCATCGTCCGCCGGATCGCGCTTCAGCCACGGATTGAAGTACCTAACATGTGCCCGGGGCGCTGCTGGGCATTCGCCGACGTCGTTTCGAGTGGTAGGTTGGCCCACGCCTGCGGAGCTCACTCCTGCAGATGGCTCGCGGCCGCCCGCTTCGCCTCAACGAAACCGGCCTGCGAATTACCGTAATCTCTCTTCGGAAGCCGGGCGACAACCTTGGCGAGACTTTCCTCCCGCCGCTCGGTCTTAACTCCGGCGGGACCGCCCAGAGGCAGAACCCTGTTCGCATCGTAGCCCGCATCGGACAACACGGAGACAGCCTCCCCGTCCGCATCCAGTTCGAATCCATGGCTCGACGACAGGAATGCCGGACCCGCCACGGCGGGATCCGGGAAGCTTCCCTTGACGTCCGGCATCGCTACGAGTTCCATTCGGCTCTCGAGCCGGGCGGCGTGATGGGACGCAATGTGCGCCATTGCGTGCGCAATTTGAAAAGCGAACCACTCCTCGCGGGGAGCGTCGGCGAGCATGCTGAGCGGAACAAAAATCGCGCCGCCGGCCACGCTCAACGGCTCTCGAAAGTCTGTTCTCATGTAGTCCGCCAGCATGACGAACGCATTACGTCGCGACCTTTCGGGAACCGCACCGGCGAACACAACCACCGAGTAATGGAACGGCGATTTCACCTGACCGGCGAGCTTCGCCGTCAGTTGCCCCACGTATGCGTCGATCAGGGCGTCATGTACGACACGAAGCTGGCTCTTGAACATTTCGGAAGATTTCGTTCCGATCGCCGTTTCTTCAGCTGGAGAATATCTGTTGAAGCCGCCCGAAGCAATCATCGGAACACTAATAATCAGGGCAATTAATGTTTTTCGCATCGATCACAACCGCACCAATAATCTAGCCGTTGGCCATACTGCTGTCAATCGGCTTGTCATATTAAACTCTTCGACCCTCGCTTCCGTTTAGTTTGCCGCGGACTTATTTACCCAACAAGTCGTGCCCGGTCCGTCGGGCTGAAGCTTTCGTTAGGTGTCGAACAAAGCCATTCGTCCCGACATTTATATCAGCCGACACGGTCGATATACTCGATGTAGTGATGGTTTTGCGCACCACCACGATCGCGTTGTTAGCGAGTGGTTTGCTTCAGGCTCAAGGCAACGGTCCTGACTCAACAGCGCAGTCACCGAACCCCGTAGCTGCAACACCTAAATCCCCTCCTCTTGTTGCTTGTCCCGCCGGCTTGCCTCTCGGGGCGGTCGAAATGGAGGTAGCAGCGGGTGACCAGAGTCTTCCGTTTCGCAAGATCAATCATCTCAGTGAAGACGATAGACTGCGCTATGCCCCTTTGCTGCGCGGCAAGGAGAAGCGGCCCGGCGAGGTCGCGGTTGTGCTTGTATCGGAAAAGCAAGAGCCCGGCAAAGAGGATATCGTCGTCACCGATCCGAAACCCGCAGACAAGCCGCAGGAATGGAAGATGCCTCAGACCATTTCCCTTGTAGCGCTTGTGTACGGCCCCGCGGGACTAAACAAGAAGAAGGTGGCAAAATTCCTGTGGCGAGACGAGGTTCTGATCGCGCAATTGGCAGACTATGCGGACAAAACCGCACAAGCGGAGCAGCTCGTGGCGGCGCTATCCAACAGCGAGAGCTCCTCGGCGACCCTGAACGCGGCTTTAAACGGCTTCGCGTCGGAGTATGGATACGCTTTGCAAATCGACAGGAACGCTCCCATTCGGGCCCAGGCTGCGACCGTATTGGCAGCGATGAATCCGCAGCAAGCGTCCTACGACCCGATGACCAGTTCCACCGCCCAACGCGCCGGACAGACAGCTAGTTTGGCAACGATGGCGGGTGCGCTCTTTTTCGGGAGCCCCGTTGGACTGGCGGCCGGCGGAACGGCGATGCTACTCAACCTGCGTTCTATCGCCTTTCCCGATACGCAGTTCCGGCCGTCATTCGCGCAGCCGCTTCCCGGTTCGGGGATCAACCTATGTGGTCAAGCAGGGCCTCTGCCGCCACGCTCCAGAGTTGCTTACATTTGGGCCAGCCGCGTCCCCAACATCCCTATGCCCTCAATCCGAATTGGCGAAGCGGCTTTCCTCCCCGCCTCCCAAAAAACGCCTCTTCCCGTGGACGTGCCCGAGCCGGGGTGGAAATACCTGGATCGTGCGCGAGAATGGGCGTTAGTCGGCGGCCAGACGAAGGTCTCGATTCCGGTCGTAAAGCTCGGTGATCAGCATGCACTCGAGATTGATTTGACAAAAGCCAGTCTCACACCGGGCGATTACCAACTGGCCGGATTTTGGGATTGGGATCCCTGGCAGGCCACCGGGACCGTGCATGTGTTGCAGCTGAGCGACTTCAGACAAGCGCATCTCGACCCGGTCTCACAGGATCGTCTGCTCGCGAAATCCGGTAAGGTTCGGGTAACTGTAGTGGGCAGCGATTTCGAGTTCACTACAAAGGTGGAGGTTGAGAAACTCAGCGACGAATTCGCCACGCCGGAGAGCGTTCGCTTTCACTTACCCAAAGGACTGCGACAGGGCCCGCAGGACCACATGAACGTCCAACTCGACACCCAGGCTCTGGACCCTGGCGCGTATGCACTGTTGATCTCGCAGCAAGACGGGAAAAGCCATCCGGTAGAATTCAAGGTTCTCCCCAACCCACCCAAAATCGACAACCTGCCGATTCCAGTCAATCCGGGCGCTGTCACGCACTACTTCGTCCTGAAAGGTGAGCGTTTAGAGCAGCTGAGCAAACTCGAGGCGGCCGGCGCCGTTCTCTCCCTCGGCCCGCCGGACACTACTGGCGGGGATCGGAGCGTGACGGTGGAATTGAAATCATCGCCGCCGCCGGGGACGGCGCTGGAAGTAAAAGCATATGTTGAAAATCGCAGCGAACCGCTGACGCTTCTCAACGCGCTCGAGATCACTGGACCTCCACCAGTAATTGCGAGTTCGAAAATCGCGTTGCCTAAAGGCATGACGATCGCGATCCACTCTGGTGAGTTCCCGGCGGGATACACGCTGAATGGCGTGCTGGATGTAAAGAATATCGAGCGGCAGAGCGTTCTCCGTCTGGCATGTGCGGACGGCGTGGGAGAGCATGCAGCCCTCCACATTGGGGAGCAGGCCAGTACCTGGAATCTGCAGCAGCTTTCGCCCGACCAGTTGTTTCTGGCTTTTGACACCAGCCGTCTGCCCGCCGGGTGTTCGCTGCAGGCGATAATCGATAACGGTCGTGCCGGCAGTTCGCAGCCGTTTACGCTTGTGCGCATTCTCCGCGTGCCTGAAATCGATTCCTTAACGGTGGCGAAGACGCAGCGGCAGGCCGGAACGCGGCTGTATCAGCTCAGCGGTCACAATCTGGAAATGATCGAAAAATTGGGATGGGATGACCGTAACGGAGTGGAGGTCGCCAGCCTTCCTTCGCCGCTGCCGGGGCCTGGAATGAAACAATCGATACAGCTGAATCTACCGGCCCCGCCGGCTCCTGGAACTTTACTCCATGTCTGGCTGCGCGGAGATAATCAAGGCCGCGAAACTACCATCAGGGCTTCTGATTCCCGGGTAACGACAGCCACGACGGTCGCATCCCCGCCGGACCGCTCGTCTGTAGGGCAGTCCGTTCAAGCTGCAGACCGCTAAATATGCTCTTAGGGATTCCATCTGCCATTTCATTCCGCTGGTGGCGGGATCTCGGTATGCCAGTCATAACGGAGTTTCTCGTTTTGAAAGATGCAGAACCGTTATGACTGTGTTATATCTATTTACCTTTTTCGGAGGCTCCTATGGCTCAGATCCACGACGTCAGTCCGGTTTTCGTCAAACACCAACATCGCATCCCCGCCAAATTCAGTCCGTGACCGGACGCATGCTGACGCTTGCGTGGTTGCAGGATGGGCAGGTGGTATTTGGTAGGTCTTACTCAAACGTATGGGTGTCTAATGATGGCGGTCAGCACTGGGAGCAGGTCACATGGGGGCAGCCGCCGACAAACGACTTCGACGTCCCCGGGTCCATAGGCGGCTGGGCCGTGCTCGACATGGCGGTCGCACCGGTTCACTTCAGCGGTTCTGGCGCATCCGAGTGAATGGTGTACGCAATTTGCGACCCCGTGAACCCGACGTTATGCGCGCGGGAGAAGATCACCGCGCTCGGACCTGATTACCAGGGCACCATTTCCCGGAAGCGGTCGAGCCAGCCCGGTTGATCGAATCCATCCAGCATCCAAAGACTGCTGCTTCGCCTGATCGCCGGATACAGGATGCTCTTGCCATCCCGAGACAGACTCAGCCGTATGCCTGGGTTGCTGTAGCTCGCAGGCGTAAAGTCTTTGGCGATGTCGCCAATGATTTGCTCCTCATTGGTTACGATGTCGAGCGAATACAAGATACATCGGTCCGGCTCGACACGAATACCGTAGAGTTTCTTCGAGTCGGCCGAAAAGGTCATTTGAACCGTCTTCGATTCTCCATAGCTACGCACGGTCTTCCCATCTGGTGAAATGAGGCTCCAGCCAACTCCGTCCGCAGGATCAAGGAACGTGATCCACAGCCCGTCGGGCGACCACTCCGGCAGCGGGCCCCCGATGCGCTGACGGAGCATTACTGGAGCCGCTTCTCCGGTAGTGTTAACAACCATCAGCGAAGCTACGCCATCGCGTACCTGCCAGTAGACGATCCTGGCTCCGTCCGGTGACCAGGAGCCGCCGCGTTCGACGACATCTTTGTCGTTGGTCAGCCGAACAGGAGGTCCCCCGGATATCGAAGAGATCCAGGTCTGGAACTGTCGACCCTTATCGTCTCGTGTATAGGCCACCCGATCCGCACCCGGCGATAGCGCCGGTGTTGAGAATCCGTTCGTCGTCCCTGGAGGAAACGCCTCGCCGGTGACAATGGGACGGTCCCAGCCTTCGCCGCGCATCCAGATTGCGGGCGATCCGTTACGGACACTGTCGTATACAAACTCATCATGATGCAGCGCCCATTCCGGCATTCCTGTGGGCATTTCCGATGAGATCACCCGTTTGACGGTCGCATCGACCAGAGAAGCCGAGACGATCATGTAGTCGGGTTTGGCCTGGACAAAAAGCATCTTCTTCCCATCGGGCGATAGAGCCGGTTGGGATTCCGATTCAGAGAGTGTACCAGCCATCAATTTCCGCTTCGGTCCAGAATGAATGCCCGCAAACCAGAGGCGCCCGCCTTGCTCGTCTGTCAATGACACGATGCCGTTACGGCCGTCGGGGAACCAGGACCAACGCGGTGTGCCGCCAAAGCTATTCAGACCTTTCATGATTCGCTCGGGCGCGGCACTTCCCGGCGGGTAGGGAAGTTTCCATGCCTGTCTCCCGCCAAGGGCATCGAAAACGAGACTGATCGATCGGCTATCGGGATCGAACTGGGCAAACGGCAAGTTAAACGCCGAACTGGTCTCAAACGGGGCGGGCGTGTATCGCTCGGGTGTCGACCCGAGCCGCGACGAAGTGTAGACCGATAGCTTCCCTTGGTTATAACCGACGACCACGAGCGCTTTCCCATCAGGAGACACTCTGGGGTACGCCTGATAGGACGCATCCATGGGCATGATGAACATCGGATCTCCGCCGAAAACCGGCACGGAAAAAAGCGCGTATGGCGTTTTGCCGCCCTGCGGATTTATTCCCCGAGCATATACACGTTTGCTGTCGGTGGACCAGCCGGCGGCGTACCAATCATCCGCGCCGCGCGTCAGAGTCACGGGGGTGGCCGAGCTTAGGTAACGTACAAACACGTGCCGATCGCCGGGGCCGCCGGCGACATATGTGAACGCCTTGCCGTCTGGAGACCAAATAGCGATTGACGGGTTTTCCCAGGAGACTTCCATCGGCGTGAAGCTATATGTTCCGGTACTGGCACTGGAGTGAATCATCCACCCCACGAGGCCCGCGAACAGCGCGATTGCCACACTCGCGGATAGTGCCCTCACTTTCACCCAGGTTGTTGCCCGGATCGCCATCTGAGCGGTGCTGGCCGGCTGAAGTCCACTTATAGTCTGGGAGAGCCGGTCGCGAACCTGCCGAAGCTCGCGATAGAGATCTCGAGTGGAATCGTAGCGGTCAGCCGGGTCTTTTGCGAGCAAGCGCTCGATAATCCATCGCAACGGTGCGGGCACGGTTGCCGGGAGCGGTTCGGCGTCTTCGCGTATGATCGCTGTCATAATTTCGGCAGCGCTGTCCCGCGGGAACGCGCGACGCCTTGTGGCAAGCTCGAAGAGCACCAGACCAAACGAAAACTGATCCGATTGCGGCGTAAGTTCTGTGCTTGCCCGCGCCTGCTCCGGACTCATGTACGCAATAGTGCCGATCGTGGTGCCTGCTTCAGTTACGGCCATGGTACGGGTGGCATCAGCGAGCGTGGTGCCCGTGATCACGGGCTTGGCCAGACCGAAATCGAGAATCTTGACCCGGCCCTCGCGCGTGATCAAGATATTGTCCGGTTTCAGGTCACGATGAATAATTCCCGCCGAATGAGCCGCGGCCAGGCCCTCGGCGATTTGAACTGCGATGTCGAGCAGTTTCCGGTTCGTATCCACTGGCGCGATCGGCGTCCCCTCGACGAACTCCATTACGAGGTAACTCGGACCGACATCGTAAAGCTGGCAGATATTGGGATGATTGAGCGCGGCGACCGCCCGCGCCTCACGCTCAAAACGTTCCGAGAACGCTTCTTTGGACACCTTGATGGCGACGGTGCGGTCGAGGCGTGTGTCGCGGGCTTTGTACACTTCTCCCATGCCACCAGCGCCGATCGGACTCAGAATCTCGTATGGGCCGAGGCGCGCTCCGGACGCAAGGGACATAGATCTCGAATTCTACGTCAAACTGAAAGGCGGAGCAGATTGGCGGGCCAGTAGGACCGTTCACACGTCCACGCTGTCGGCAAAACGGGAAACTATCCACATCGGCGCATGGTCGCCATGTTGTGGACGTGTCGCTGCCAGATTAGTACTCGGAAGTCGTTAGGTTCGTTCTTGTGTTTTTCGGGCTGGTAACGTCGGTGGCCATGTACCGAGGGGGCACTGAAGGCCGAGCCTTAAGCCTTTTAGGACATCGCGTCTACCCGGTAACGGTCGGCACGACGGAGTAGTAGTGATGTAGGAAGACTTCTGCGAGAGCGGACGCACAAGTGCGCTCGCGCCCGAGGGGCGTGTGGTTGGGCCATGGGATTTGCCATTATCTACGAGCTGTCGAGAGGCCTGCAACAGGAAGCCAGTTGCCGGGTAGAGAGATTTGGTCCGATCCGCATTTCACCATGGCAGTGAGGGCACTGCCATGTGCAACCCTTGGCAGTGCCGGTAGGACAAGCTTCGGCCTGTTTCGGCGTTGTGGCGAGAAGCTTTCGGGAAAGCGCCAGCAGGGTTGAACATCGGGTGTTCGGGAGGAATCCGAATTGCCGGATTCGGACGAAGCCCCACGGCAGAATGTGCTGGGTAAAGCGGCGGAGGAACTCCGTCGCTTCCAGAGTCATCCTCTTCTGCTTGTTGCCATGCGCGTAATCTTTCCAGCGAAAGGTGACGTGCTCTCCGTCAAAAGCGAGTAAGCGGTGATTGCTGATGGCAACGCGGTGGGTATAACGGCCAAGATAGCGGAGCACCAGGGTTGGGGCGCCGAATGCCGGCTTTGCATATACGACCCACCGTTGCATTGAAACGTGACCTGAGAAAAGCGGCAAATCGCCTTGGACTTACGAGTTGGGCGATGGAGCCGGAAAAGACGAGCTTCCCCTTTCGGAATGCGTTGGGCAGTCCGTCAACGAACTTGGCTCGAAAAACAGAGCTGAGCACGTTCACCGGCAGGAAGAAGGCGTACTTCGGGTGAATCCACCTTGACCCCAGGTGTGCAGGATGCTGACGAAACCGATCTGCGCCCCCAGTCGTTTGGGGTTAGCCGCCACTTCGAGCATAGTGTCCGCGCTGGCGCGGAAAAGCAGGTCATACAGAATCCGGGCGTTGCGCAGACAGAGAGGGAAAAGCCGGGGAGAATGAGCGAGCGCTACCGATCCCCTATGCAACCCATAGGACCGGCTGGCGAATAAAGAAATTGCGGATCACCTCATCCACGTCGGAATCAGCCGGCAGCTTTTTCCAGAGATCGAGATAATCGGCGCGTCCATAGGCCAGACCGCCGAACAGCAGCGCTTCCTGACGCATGGGCCAGTATTCGAAATACATCACGTCCGCTGGTTTCTTCCAGGATTTCTTATCGGCAATGTAAGGGAACAAATACGCGATCGCCTTGTTCATGCCGCGGCCGTCGGGCGTCGTGAACCTCCAAAGGTCGTCGCCAGTTTCGGAGAGAATCTGGCAGACCGTCGCGAGGGCTTCCAGATTGAACAGGCAGTAGCCGTAGGGCTTGGTCCGCGCCATTTCAAGCGGCAGGCTGCCGTCGGTTTCGATCTGGCCGGGAACAATCACAGTCTTAAAGCGGTCCGCCGAGTAGGCCAGAAGGTCACGATTCTCAGTGAGTTTCGCAAAGGCGGCCACCTGCATCAGCCAGCAGGTGCCGTGGTTGTTCTTAGCGTTGCGCTCGTCGGTGCCATTCTTGCTGGTGGTCATCCATTTTGCATAGTCGGCAAACCACTTCTGCGTAGCGTCGTAAGCCGGACGCGAAAGCGAGCCTGCTTCGGCAAGTAAGGGAATGGCGCGCGCTACTTCCACGAGATGGATCGTGTCGATCACACCCGTGCCGCGGCCCGTAAACCGCCCGTGGATAGCCTGCGCGAACTCCAGGTTGGGATTCATGCGCGACGGCTCGTCCACGAACCAGGCGCGGATGTGGGCGGCGGCATGGTCCGAATACCTGCGCTCCCGTGTAAGCTTCCAGGCCGCCGCGAGCGCAGGCACCTGCACGCTCAGCTTCATCAGGAACTTGCGATGTTCCACAAAATTGTCAGGATTGGTCATCCCGTCCCGCTGCACATAGGGGCCTTCGGGATTCTTCGGGTCGGGCCACCAGTAATCGCCCTCGGAGAAGAAGTCGTGAAGTCCCCCCGTGCTCCGTTTGCTTTGAGCCTGAGTGACGGTGGCGGGCTTATCCGCCAGGTACTTCCCTGCATTGCGGAGCACGCGGGCACGATCGAAGGCCGCGACATCGAACTTCGCATCCGCGCCCCACAATAATGCAGTCGACGCGCATGCCGCAACAAAATCTCTGCGATTCATCAAAACCTCTTAGAATTTCAGCTTGAGCGCCAGTTGCCAGTTTCTGGGCTCCGAAACCACCGCGGTCGGGATTCCGAAAGATGAACTGGTGGGAGTCGTATTCGGCACATCGAAGCTGGGGTGGTTCATCACATTGTAGACTTCAGCGCGGAACTGCGCGGTGACTCGTTCGTGAATCGGGTAGTTCCGGAAGAGCGAGAAGCTCCACGTCGCCTGGCCATCGGCGCGCACTCCGCTGAAACGGATCGGGAACGTTTGAATGTTGTTGGCCAGCTGCGCCGCAGTGGTCTTCACAAAGCCCGCGTCGGTGTTGAACCAGCGATCCGGGCTCTGCTGATCGGGGGGAAGCGGAATGTTTTTGATATCGCCTGTGAACAGAGCGTTGCCAAAACCCAGCGGAGCGCCGGCCTGGCGCACGACGGTGCCGTTCAGCTGCCAACCGCCCAGCGCGATCTTCACCGGCGCGGGCGCATGGGCTCCGAATCGTTTCCCTGCCCCGTAGGGCAATTCCCAGACGCCGCTAAGCGTCAGGATGCGGGGACGGTCCAGATCTGAGACGGTGCGGTAAGGCACCGGATCGCTGGCATTCTGGAATTCCGTGGCCTGCATGAACTTCGAATAAGTGTAGCCCGCCTGCAGAGTGAGGCCCTGGCTGAAGCGACGTTCCAGACGAACCTGCAGCGAGTGGTACCACGAATAACCCTGCGGCTCAAGCACGGAGATTGCTCCGAACTGCGGATACGGGGTGAGCAATCCCGCGCGGGAAATCTGCAACGTGTAAACCGAGTTCAGACCGGAGAACGGATTGGGGAACTGGGCGGTCAGGAAGTTGATGGTGGTGGCATCACGAACCGGCGAGGTGCTCAGGTATTTGGCAGGTGTGAAATTGATCTGTTTGGTCACGGCCAGGTGGGTGGTACGGTTACCCACGTAACTGACGTCAAGGACGAACTGGCCCGGAAGCGACCGTTGAATCCCGCCCGACCAGCGCTGCGAGTAGGGAGCCTTCATGTTGGGATCGAAGAACTGGATCGCCTGCCCCAGGTTGGTGGCGAGTCCCCCGGCCGAGCCCGCGGCCGGAATCAGTCCATTGGGCAGAGGGTTCGCGAGGGTGGACGTATATGTCACGCCATTATCGAGCGAGGCCTGAATGGGTGTGCTCTGGGAGAAACCCGTCTGGACTGGCTGAAACGTATCGACACCGATGGTTCCGAAGTAAATGCCGTAGCCCGAGCGGAATACGGTCTTGTCGTTGATCTGATACGCGAGGCCCACACGTGGTAGCCAGTTGTTGCTTGCGCCATAAGGACTGCGAGCGTTCGGGGTCACAAAGGTCAAACCGCCCTTCGCGGCGAAGGCCGCCACCGGCAGTTCCGGAATCGGGCTCTTCGCATAGTTGATCGCGGCCTGCGCCGCCACCGGGCTGTTGACGGAGGTGTCGAAAGTGCCGAGCAGCCGGTTGTAGCGCTCGGTGACGGGCAGTTCCCGTTCATAGCGCAAGCCCACGTTGATGGTGACCTTCCGGGTCAGCTTGAAGTCATCCTGAACGTAAGCGCCCATGTATTTGTTCTGAGTTGCGTAGTTCTGAATGGAGCCCGAAGTCAGACTGCCGCCGGGAATCCCCAATAAGAGCGCGGCTAACTCTTGTCCCAGCGGGGCCGCAGCCGAGTTATCGAGCGGACCTTTGGTGTAAGTGTTGGCGAAGCTCAGATCGGGCGACGCAGAGCCCGGATAGCGGTTCCCGAAGGTGCGGAACAGACGAAAATCGGCGCCGAAATGGACGGTGTGAGGGCCCTTCTGTTTGGTGAGATCAGCTATCAGATTGTGCGTGATGGCGGAGGCGAAACCGTCGCCATCGGACCAGTTCGAGAGTGTTGCGAAGCCCGCCACCCCAACGCGCGGGACGGTGACGGCGGCCGGATTGACCAGCTTTGTGAGAGCACTCGAAAAGCCCAGTGCGCCCAGGTCCGTGCCCTGGGTCACCCGCACTTCCGGGAAGATCGCCGCCGTCACTCCGTAGCGCACGTTCAGGACCAGCGTCGGACTGAGAACACCGACATAATCGAGAGCCAGGCCCTGGTTGAACTGGTGGAAGATCTCTTTGGTGGCGGGAACGCCCAGCAGGTCTTTCGGAATGGTGTAGCCGAAGTGATTGATGCGGGCGAAGACGCGATGGTTCGCGTTGAAGACATGGTCGAACCGCGCCAGATGGGAGTCGTAGCGCTGGATGCGGACGTCCGGGAAGTAGTAGTTGTTTTGCCCGTTGGAGGTGCCGGTCTGGCTGGGGAGCGGATAGAACGCCGCCAGGTTCAGTCCCACAGGATTCAGGAGACTCTTCGGCAAAATGTTGCCGGGGAACGCGGTCCGCTGGTAGCGGCCGCCCGCAATGGCCTGGGTCGAAAACGGATTGTAGATCTGATAGGTGCTTCCCAGCGCGAGCAATGCTGAGAAGTCCCCGGCGCGCTCCGCGGCGGTCGGGACGGTGCTGGTCTGATTCGAGATGGAAGGTTGCCCAAACCGGTTCTCCTCCCACGAGTAGAACCAGAAGGTCTTGTTGCGCCCTTCATAGAAGTGAGGGATGAAGACCGGGCCGCCCAAGGCCGCGCCATAGCGATGGTCCGGATAGACGGACTTCTTTAACCCGGCTTTGTTGTCGAAGAAGTTGGAGGAATCGAAGGCACTGTTGCGGCCCCAGTAGTAGACCTCCCCATGAACGGCGTTGCCTCCGCTCTTCGTGCCTACGTTAATCACGGGGCCGAGGACGTGGCCGGCGCTGGCGTCGTACGGGTTGGCCTGCAGCTTGAAATCCTGAATGGAAGCCGAAGGCGGGATGAACGCGACGCGCGCATAGCCCTTGCCGCGGTCATTCGTGGTGTCGCTGACGCCATCAATGTTGTACTGCGTCTGATCGTTGCCGCTGCCGTTTACGGTGTTGGCGGACGTGGCATCGGGCGAGGAGAGTTTCATGATGCGCAGCGTGGTCGTGTTGGCGACGCCGGGGCTCAGGCGTTCGAGTTCCAGAGGGTTGCCGCCGCGCTGCGGCAATTCGGAGAGCCGCCGGACGTCGATCACGTCGCCCACGGAACTGCCCGCAGTGTCGAGCAGGGGTGCGCCGCCCTTCACATCCACGGTTTCGGAAACACTGCCGACTTCGAGGCGCAGGGTGAGATCGAGTGAGTCTGCCACGCGCAGTTCCAGGTCGCTTTGTGAGTAGGTCCGGAAGCCTGCCATTTCGGCCGTGAGACGGTAGGTGCCGGGAAGCAGAAAGGGCAACCGAAAGGCTCCGGCGTTATTCGTGCCGGCCGACGTGGCTACACCGGACTCGCGATTGGTAGCCGTGACCCGGGCGCCGACGACAACGGCGTCCTGTGTATCGAGGATACGGCCTCCGATCACGCCACGGGAATCCTGGGCGATCAACGGCGGTAAAGTACCCACCAGAATGGGGAGCAAAACGGAAACGGCAAACAGGGCGCGCATCGTCCGGACCTCCTGAGCAAAATGCTTCTTGACCAGACTATGTCTCAGAAGCGCCGGTGTCGAGGGCCAGAATCGGTAACTCTTTTGTCCGGAACGGAAATCGGAAATCGTACAATGTGCCCATGCCTTACCTGCCGGTGGACGTGCTCTGGATCGCCCGGTACGACTACGATGCGGGGTGGAGCCTGCGACTTCACCGTCACGACTATCTGCAGATGATCTTCTTCCTTGATGGTAAGGGCGTGTTCAGCCTGTCCGGGAAGAAGTTCGATGTTCAGGGCGGCGAGTTGTTCCTGATTCTGGCTGATGCAACGCATGGACTGCGGGCCGAGACGCAGATGCGTACCCTCGATGTGAAGTTCCGGGTGGCGGCAGGCCCTCTGGCTCGAAATCTGAGCCGGGCTCCGAAGGTAATGCAGTGGAGCGGGCCGAACGCAGTCGCACTGCTCGAACGGATCCGGACCGAAGGCGAACTGAAATCCCCGTTGTATCGCGAACTGTGCAGCGTCCTGATGACAGAGGTGCTTTATCTCTACCTGCGCCAGATCCACGACGGCACGTTCGCGGGCAATTCCGCGGCGGCTACCGAGGTTGCGATGCGCGATGCGGTCTTGCAGCGTGCGTTTGCCTGCATCAAGGCGGAGTATCGCCGGCCCCTGACGATCCAGGAGATCGCCCGGGCGTGCGGCTGCACGGATCGCACGCTGCGGCTGCATTTTCAGAATGTGCTGCGGATGCGTCCGCTGGCGTTTCTGCAGGGGTACCGGATCGAGCAGGCCAAGGCGCTGATCTGTTTCTCCGACTATGCGCTCAAGGATATTGCGCGGCAAGTGGGGTTTCAGACGGTGTATCACTTCACCAGACAGTTCGCCGCGCTGGAGAAGCGGAGTCCGGCGGCGTGGCGGCAGGAGTATCTGGAGGGTATCCGGAAGGATGTTTATATCAATCCGAAGTTCGAAAACCGCATTCTTACGGTGAAGGATTAGTGCACGTTTCAAGAAAATAAACTACGTTGAGCTCGGGCGAGACCCCCGCCGCAGTCAGGGTTCCGCTCCCCGATGTCGTGAATCCAGTAGTTCCTCCGGTGACGCTTTCAGTTACCCGCGGGTCGAGCGCCTGTGAGGAAGCCCAGTTGGATATCAGTAAGTCGGGACATTGGGTATCAGCATCGAAGGACGCGGCTGTCGCCGCGTGTCCCATTGCGTGTCCCTTGTTTGTCCTTCGGATAAGGTAGACACGTCTGCGGCTATGCGTGCCAGCAGATTAGTTTCGGCTCCGTCATTTCCTGGACGGCATAGCGCGGGCCTTCGCGGCCCAGGCCGCTTTCCTTGGTGCCGCCGTAGGGCATGAGGTCGGCGCGGAAGGTGGGTACGTCGTTGATCAGGACGCCGCCCGCCCGGATCTTTTGCGCGGCCTGGAATGCCCGCTGCAAGTGCTGCGTGTAGATGCCCGCCTGAAGTCCGTAGGAAGTGCCGTTGACCAGTTCGATGGCGCGATCGAGATCGCGATAGGCGTTCACAGCGACGAGCGGGCCGAAAAGCTCCTCGCGCATGAATCGCGAGTCCTCCGGGACTTCGGTGAGGATGCCCGGACGGATCGTGGCTCGGGTGCGGTCTCCGCCCGTCAAGATCTTCGCTCCCGCTTGCGCGGCCTGCCGGGTCCACTGCTCGACGCGCTCGGCGGCTTGGACGGTGATGAGCGAAGCGATCTGGCTGGTCTCCTCAGCAGGGTGCCCGACGTTGAGCTTTTCAACGGCGGCGACGAGGCGATCGCGGAAATTTGCGGCGATGCTTTCATGAACGTAGACACGCTGCACCGAAATGCAGCTCTGGCCGCTATACCCGTAGCCGCCCTGAACCACGCGCGGGACGGCCGCATCCAGATCGGCGTCGGGCTCGATAATGACGGCCCCGTTTCCACCGAGCTCCAGTGTCACCTTCTTCAATCCGGCGCGGGCGCGAATGGCGCGGCCGACCGGAACGCTGCCCGTGAAGGTGATCATGTCGACTCCAGGCGACTCGACGAGTGCGGAGCCAACCGTTTCGCCCGGGCCGGTGACAACGTTGTAGGCTCCGGCGGGAGCCCCCGCTTCCTGAACGATACGGGCGAGCATAAGCGCGCTGAGCGGCGTCTGCTCCGATGGTTTGTGGACGACAGCGTTGCCGCCGGCAAGCGCGGGGCCGAGTTTGTGCAGCGTCAGATTGAGCGGAAAGTTGAAGGGCGTGATGATGCCGATCACGCCGAGCGGCTGGCGAATGGTCATCGCGAGACGGCCAGCGCCGGTGGGCGCCGCATCGATCGGCACGACTTCGCCATGCAGTTCGCGAGCGGCTATAGAGGAGGCCAGCAACGTTTGCAGGCCGCGGTCCACTTCGGCACGCGCTTCGGTGATGGGTTTGCCGGTTTCTGAACTTACGGCATTGGCGAACCCGGTGCGATCCCTTCTCAGGAGTGCGGCGATACGGTCGAGGAGTTCGGCACGCTGGTAGTTCGTCCAGTTTTCGAGGATAGCGGCGGCGGCCCGAGCCGCGGAGACGGCCCGGTCGACCAGGGCGGGGTTGCCTTGCGGGACCTCGGCAATTGGCGAATCGTCGTATGGGAGGCGAATGGTGTCCGTCGTTTCCGTTTGAAGCCATTCGCCGCCGATGGGAAGCAAGTAGGTCATGATGGAAAGTTATGGCAGGAGTTCGCGCAGGAGTTCGCGGAGGCGGCCCGCACTGTAGGGTTTCTCGAGATGCCCGACCAGGCGATCATCCAGCCGTTTGAGGGTTGCCCCGTCAGTGAAACCAGTGGATAGGACGACACGGACGCCCGGCCGGATCTCCTTGAGGCGTGAGAGCGTTTCTTCGCCGCCCATCACCGGCATGGTGAGATCCAGAAACACCAGGGCGATCTCATCGTGCAGGCGGCGGAATATCTGGAGCGCTTCGTCGCCGTTTTTCGCTGTGACGACGCGGTACCCGGCACGATCCAGCATGATTTGTGCCGTGCGGAGGACGATGTCCTCATCGTCGATCACAAGCACAGTTGGGCCGGATTCCCGGTGGGGCCGTTCGGCCGGCACAGGCTGCGGCGTTGCGATGCGCACAGGGAAGAAAACTTTGAAAGTGGTTCCGACGCCGGGGTCGCTGTATACGTTCAGCGCTCCGTGGTGTGCCCGCACAATTCCAAGAACGGCGGAGAGACCGAGCCCGCGCCCGGTGAATTTGGTGGTGAAGAAAGGATCGAAAATCCTGGCGATAGTGGCCTGATCCATGCCACAACCATGGTCTTCCACTTCGAGACAAACATACCGACCCGGCGTGACTTCCATGGGGGCGCTTAAAACTCGCACGTAATCGGCATCAAGGGTACATTCGTGCGTGCTAACCGTGACTTTGCCCGGTTTGTCTCCCATAGCCTCCGCGCCGTTGATGATCAGGTTCATAACGATCTGTTGCATCTGGGCGCCATCGGCGGAAATGGGGGAAAGTTTGGAGCCGAGATGGAGATCCAGATCGACGGTTCGAGCTACCGACGTTCGGATCAGCGGGGCGATCTCCCGGACCAGGGCGGCCAGGTCGATTTCGCTGACCACGAATGTCCCGCGGCCGGAGTAGGCGAGCATCTGACCAGTGAGCGCGGCGGCGCGCTCGCTGGCCTTCACGACGTCGTTTAGAAAATCCTGGACGGGATGGTCGGAATCCAGCAGCTCGCTGGAGAGACTGGCGTTGCCGAGAATACCGGTAAGCAGATTGTTGAAATCATGAGCGATTCCTCCCGCGAGGATTCCGATGCTCTCGAGTTTCGCGGTTTCCCGCAGGCGGTCCTCCATGCGCCTGCGCTCGGTAACATCGGAGACAGCCCCGATGAGGCGATGGGGCTTTCCTTTGGGCGTGAATTCGAAACGTCCGGACAATTCCACCCACCGCACCTCTCCGTTCTTGCGAAAGATGCGGCCGCCAGTCTTGAACACTCCGCCGGGCTCCATGGCCGCCAGCAGGCCGCGCATCATGGTATCGGCGTCGTCCGGATGAGCCACGAGGCTGAAGAACTCGTGGCGGCCGAGGGGTCCGTCTTCCAGTGTGCGACCGAAGATCTCATACATGCGCGGGTTTTCCCATAGGGCCTCGTCCGCATCCATCTGCCACTCGAAAATACCGACCTCAGCGGCGGCAGCGGCCGCGCGTAAGCGGGCCACACTTTCCCTGAGCGCCTGGTGGAGGCGCGCGCTGTGAACGGCGAAAGCGGCGCGCTGAGCCACCTCTTCGACGAACTGGATATCGCCCGAATCGTAACGGCGGCCGGATTCCGCTGCTACGAGGGTGAGCATCCCCAGCTGCTCACCATGCACTATTAGGGGGGCGATGACGAAAGACTTGAGGCCAAGCTGGAGAAGAAGCGCCAGATGCTCTTCATCGTGCACAGTGGCCCGCAGCTTTTCCTCGATAATCTCCGACGCAAAGACGGTCTCGCCGTGCATCGCCCCCCAGACGCTCGACCCGGGTTCGGGCGGATATCGTTCATGGAAGGCGCGGGCTATGGCGACCTTCTCCGGGTCGGAGTGCTTTACGGACACGCGGCGGAAGTGTTCTCCGGGTTCGAGCAGGTCGACGGCGCACCAATCCGCGATGGAGGGGACGGCGAGATCGGCGATAGCGGCGAGGGTGCGGTCGATATCGAGAGAGGTTGCGAGAAGGGCGCCGGTCTTTGCGAGAAAGAGGCTGCGTTCGTGAGCCTTCTCGGCTTCTTGCCGGAGCGTGCGCTGCTCGTCGTAGAGATCCGCATTAGCGAGAGCGGCCGCGGCGAGGTTGCCGAGTGCTGTGGCGACGGTGATTTCGGAGGGCTCAAAAGAACGCCGGTCGCGGTAGTAGAAAACCAGCATGCCGTTCACCGCGCCGTGCATACGCAGCGGAACGGTGAGCATGGAACGGATCCCTTCGGAACAATATTCCTCGTGGCGGCCCGCGAGCAACGGTTCGGCGTAGACATCTTCGGTGGCCACGGCGTGCTCCGGTAGAGGGACCTCGGTGGAACCTGGGAGCGTGTGCCGGCTATAGGTGTCCGAAAGTCCCGCAGCGGAGACGACGCACCATTCGTTTCGGGCGGTGGGGCCCGTGCGCCAGAGCGCATAAGCGTCCGCAGCGACGAAGCGACGCCCCAGTTCGATGATCGTCTCGACGATCGTGCCGGAATCCGAAGCTGAGAGCAAGGTTCCGGAGGCTTCTACAAGGAGAAGCAGCTGCTGTTCGAGCCGCTCGC
>JAOAPQ010000590.1 GCA_025462965.1 Bryobacterales bacterium | reverse complement strand
CGTTTACGGTGCTGGTCAGCACGGACAATGCGAATGTACTGGGGAACGTAGACCGGCCCAATGTGATCGGCAACGCGAACGCGGGACCGCATACGGTGCAGCAATGGATCAACGTGAGCGCATTCCAGCTGGCGCCGGCGGGAACGTTCGGCAACGAGGGTCGCAATAATGTGACCGGCCCCGGCATGAAAAACCTGGATGTTTCGTTGAGCCGGGTTTTCAAGGTTACGGAAAAGATTGCGGTACAATTCCGGGCCGAATCTTTCAACGTGGCCAACCACCCGAATTTCGATCAGCCTGCGCAGACGTTCGGCGTGGCCGGCTTCGGTTCCATTACATCGGCCGAGCCGCCGCGGCAGATTCAGTTCGGCGCGAAGGTGCGGTTCTAGATCGTGCGCGCTCTAATTTGCCTGGCTGTAGGAGCAGCGCTTGGTTTCGCGCAGAGTCAGCCCGTTGTCATCCAGACCGGTACGGTTCTGGATGGCAAGGGAGCGGTGCTCAAGAATGTGCGGATCGTGATCGAAGGGACGAAGATCGCGCGGGTGGAACCCGGGGGTTCGGGTCCGGCGACTTATGATTTGCGCCATGTAACGGTGATGCCGGGCTGGATCGATACTCACGATCACATCGGCTGGCACTTCAATCGGGAAAACCGCGCGGACATGACGAAAGAGACACCCGCCGAGTTCGCGTTGAACTCGGCGGGCAACGCGTACGCCACGCTGATGGCAGGGTTCACAACGATCCAGAGTCTGGGTGCGCTGACCGATCGCGATTTGCGCGATCTGATCGGGCGGGGCATTCTTCCGGGGCCGCGAATTTTGACTTCTCTTGCGCCGCTCAATGAAAACTCGGGAACACCCGAGCAGATAAGGGCGCTGGTTCGCGAGCGGGTCCGTCAGGGCGCGGACGCGATCAAGCTCTTCGCGACGAAAAGCATTCGCGACGGCGGCGCACAAACGATGACAGACGCGCAGATTCAGGCGGCGTGTGGGGAGGCAACGGCGCTGGGGAAGCGGTCAGTGGTGCATGCGCATGCGTCGGGTGGCGCGAAGGCGGCGGTGCTGGCGGGCTGCACGAGCGTTGAGCACGGGTCGATGCTCGACAACGAGACGCTTGATCTCATGGTGCAGCACGGCACGTTCCTCGATCCGAATGTTTCCACCACTCATAACTACCTGGAACACAAAAAAGAGTATCTCGGGATTGGAAACTATACGGAGGAAGGGTTCGCCGAGATGGAGAAGGCGCTCCCGATCCGGTTGGAAACTTTGCACCGCGCGCTGGCTCGGCACGTGAAGATCGTATTTGGAACCGATGCTACTGCCGGGGCGCACGGACGAAACGCCGAAGAGTTCATTTATCGCGTCCATGACGGCGGTCAATCGCCGATGGAGGCGCTAGTCAGCGCTAATGCGCGGGCGGCCGAGGCGTTGCGCTTGAGCGATTCGGTGGGGTCGATTGCGCCGGGTATGCAGGCGGACCTCATCGCAATCGACGGCGACCCGTTGAAGGACATCACGGCGGTCCGCCGGGTTGTGTTTGTCATGAAGGCAGGTAAAGTCTACCGTAATGTCCACTAAATCAATATTTCGGATTTCTATTGTTTCGCTCGCCGGTTGCCTGGCCGCGTTTGCGCAGGAGCAGCCGATCGTTATCAAGGCCGGCACGCTGCTGGATGGAAAGGGCGGGGTTCAGCGGAACGCGTCGATCGTGGTGGTTGGATCGAAGATCGAGAAGTTCGGCGCCGGCCCGAAGGGAACTACTTACGATCTGCACAACCTGACCGTGCTGCCGGGGATGATCGACACGCACGTCCACATCGGCTGGCACTTCGGTCCGGACGGGCGCTATCAACCCAGGGATGAATCGCAAGTGACGGCGATGGGGTACGCGATGGAAAACGCGTACGTAACGCTGATGGGCGGCTTTACGACGGTGCAGAGCGTAGGGAGCCCGATTGACGGGGATTTGCGAACTGCGATCAATCGCGGAGTGGCGCCGGGGCCGCGGGTGCTTACTTCTCTGCGGGCGATCAATAGCCCCGCGCTGACGCCTGACCAGATTCGCGAGGCCGTGAAGAAGATGAAGGCCGACGGGTCGGATCTGGTGAAGATTTTCGCGTCTAAGAGCTTTCGGGACGGGGGTGGAGCGACGCTTAATAAGGAGCAGATCGAAGCGGCTTGCGGCGAAGCCAAGGCACAGCACCTGCGAACGCTGGTGCACGTGTACGGGCCGGAGACCATCACGGAAGTATCGGACGCGGGCTGCACGGCGGTGGAGCACGGAACGCTGATTACGCCGGAGGTGTTGAAGCACCTGGCGGCCAAGGGCACGTACTTCGATCCGAATATCGGGCTGGTGGCACAGAATTATCTGGAACACAAGGCGAACTATTTGGGAATCGGGAACTATACGGAAGAAGGGATGGCGGCGATGTCTCGCTCCATTCCGATCGCGCTTCAGGTGTTCAAAGAGGCGCTGGCTACGCCGGGTCTGAAGATCGTGTTTGGCACGGACGCGGTGGCGGGCGCGCATGGACACAATGTGGAGGAGTTAATTTACCGCGTGCAGAAGGGCGGTCAGGATCCAAAGGCTGCGATTACGTCGGTGACATCTATGTCGGCGGAATCGCTGAGTATGGGCGATCAGATCGGAACGATTGCGCCGGGTATGCAGGCGGATTTGATCGCGGTGGACGGGGATCCCTTGAAGGACATTACGGCTCTACGGCGTGTGGTGTTCGTGATGAAGGGTGGGAAGGTTTTCAAGGCGCGATAGCTTTTTAGGCACCCGCGCCTTGCGGCACTAAATTACATCGGGAACATCAGAACTCGACGCGTACTCCAACCTGGCCGGTACGCGCGCCGGCAAAGTCACCAACGAAGCTCGTCGATACCGCCGACGTGATCTTGCCGAAATTCGGATTCGTAAGATTCAGGATCGGGTCAGCCAGGTTCGTGTGGTTCAAAACGTTAGTGAACGAACCGCTGATCCTGACACTAAGCCGTTCATGGATCTTGAAGGCTTTGCCGAGACCTGTAGATAGGGTGACGGCGCCAGGGCCTTCAACGACTCCTACTCCCGAGTTGCCGAAGCGGCCGATCGGCGCGAGATCGGTAGCGGGGTTGATCCCAATGCTGCATTTATACTGATTAGGCCCAACCGTTTGACCAGGGCAGAGAAACGCGCCGCGGTTGATCCAGTTGTTGCGGTCCTGGCTGGAAGGAGTGCTGTTGCCGATGCGGTCGGGACGCTGGCTGCGGTAAGTTCCCGAGCCGGTTCCGGAAGGATCGCCGCCATTGAAGTAAGGCGTTTCATAGGGACCGGTCTGCACCAGGAAAATCGTGCTGAGCTGCCATCCGCCAACAAACGCGTCCGCGACGCGATTGATGCCGCTCAGATATGTGCGACCCCGTCCGACAGGAAGATCATAGAGGGCTGTTGAGATGAACCGGTGCCGGCGCGTCCCGTATACGTCGCCACGGCTGCCCGCGCGGTTGTAGGCATCGAGGTTTCGGCCGGCGCCCGTCTCCCCACCGAAGCTGGAGGGGTTCGGTCCGCCGATGTCGGAGATGTTCTTGGCAAGCGTGTAAGCGCCCGTGAACGTAAGGCCGTTATGAAAACGCCGGTTCAGTTCTACCTGCAGCGAGTGATAGAAAGCCGTACCGCCGGAGTCGCGGTTTTCCACTTCACCCCAATATGGGAACGGCCGCGACGTCAGCGGCTGCTGAGCGTAAAAGGTAGTCGAGTAAGCGGACTGATTGTAATTCTGCGCCCAGCCGAGATCCACCGAATGCGAGCCGATGTAACTAACGCGAAGACCCGTGTTGAATCCGATGTTCCGGTCGAGCGACATATTCCACTGAATCATGTAAGGATTTTTCAGGTTGATCGCGTTCGCGGTGCCGAAGTACGACGTACCGTAACTATCTGCGGAGACGCCGCTGCCGCCAGTGCGGGTGTTCGGCCAGGCAAATAGCGGCGCGCCGTTCGGCCCGACATTGTTGAACGTGCGAACGTCGGTTTGCGCCGTGCCCGTCAACGAGTAAAGAACGGCGCCCAGCAGCGGCGCGTCGTAGATTCCGAAGCCGCCGCGCACCACCGTGTTTCCGTCCGCGAAGGGCCGGTAAGCAAAACCGAAGCGCGGGTAGAAGTTAAACTGATGCTCCTTCCGCAGTCCTGCCGGCAGCCCCGCGTCTTTGTTCGTTATAAAGGGAGTGCATGGCACTCCAGGCAGACCTGGGCCGGCGGCCGGCAGATTGGGCGTGCCCGGGCACGCGTTCACCGCTTGCAGCAAAGCGGGGGCCAGCAGGTTGCCGTAACCGGCCGGATAAATAACCCGGCCGGTCTTCGGAACGCTCGGGTCGAAGTTTCCGATATATCCGTACTGGTCATAAAACGGGGGATTATAGTCCCACCGAACCCCATATTCCAAAGTGAGTTTCTGGCTGAACCGCCAGCTATCCTGCAGGAACGCCTGGTAACGTTGCGAAAACCCGTCGTTATCATGTTGCACGTCGCCGTACGATGTATTATTCGGAAGCCCCAGCAGGAAGTCGGCATACTCGTTTCCGGTGAACGTACCGGTGAAGTTCGCATTGCCGTAATTATCGGCGCCCGTGAAACCCAGCGTGGTCTTCGAGCGCATCCAGCGGATATCGAAGCCGCCCTTGATGGTGTGGGTGCCGAGCGTCCATGTCGTATTGTTATTGATCACGAAGGTACGGTATAACTCGGTGCCATCCAGGCGGCCGGCATCCAGGTTCGTAATGTTATTGAAGGTCACCTGCGTGATTCCGTTGAAGGGCGTGGTCGGCAAGCCGGAAAATCCCAACCCCTTCTGGAAGGCGGGACCATTGAACGAGGAGCTGCTGCCAGGACTATCGGTCGTGTAACCCAAGCGGAACTCATTCAGCAGGTTCGGCTTGATGGCGTAGTTATAAGAAACTACAAGGGAGCGGTTCTGCTGGGTCTGGTCCACACTCGGCTGCAGAATGTTGTTGGGATTTATTTTGGTTGCATTCTTGAGGCTGAAGCGCGCGAACACGGATTGCGACGAGGTGAGGTAATGGTCGCCGCGCACATCGAACTGTTTCGATTGGATATCCGATGCCTTATTAATGTTGTAGTTATTCGAGTGGGCAACGTTCGGGTCGCCATTATTCGGATCGGGGTAGAAAGTCTTCTGAATGGTCTGCGCGATCGAACTGACTCGGCTCGAGGGGATCGTATTACCGGGGAACGGCTTCCCGGTCATGGGGTCGGTGACGGTACCGCTTTCACGCGAAAAATCACCCGCTTTTTCGAAGGTGGTGGGCACGAAATTCTGAAAGGTGGAGGTACGTGGGTAACGAAGGCCTTCGAAGTCGCCGAAGAAAAAGGTCTTGTTCCTGCCGTTGTATATCTTTGGCAGCATTACCGGCCCGCCTGCCGCGAACGAGTAATCGTTCACTTCCTTTGCGGGCTTGCGATTGGAACCGTACGGGATGGCGTCAAATTCAGCATTCTGGTAGTACCACGCCGCTGCACCATGCAGCATGTTGGTGCCGCTCTTGCTAACTGTCGTGATATCACCCGCGGAGCCGTACTCGGCCGAATTACCCACACCCTGAACCTTGATTTCCGCTATGGCTTCGGTGGAAGGGAAGACTTCGATCAACGGCCGGTTCTGCCGCACACTCTGCGCAGAAATGCCGTCGATTGAAAGTTCGGACTGGTTCGGCAAGCCCCCTTGGATAGAGAGATACGTGTCATTGCCGCTATCGAGTTGCACGCCCGGCAGCGTCGTGAGTAGCGGGTAAGGCGTCGTGCTGGTGGAAGCGCGGAAATTCGCGGGTAGAGCAGTCAGCTTCTCAGAACCATACGATGAAGCAATCGCATCCGTCTCCGAGGCCACAATGCCGGCCTGCGCTTCTACATTGACCGTCTGCTTCTGCGAACCGACCTGCAGATCGAAATCGATTCGGCTGGTCTGCCGCGCATCGAGCACGATATCGCTCTTCGTGGACTCTTGAAATCCCGAGCTCAGGACAGTGACACTATAGTGGCCGGGCTTCAGGTTGAGCGCTTCATAGCTGCCTCTGCCATCGGTGAATATGGACCGTGACGTGTTTTCGTCGATATTGGTGATGGTCACCTTCGCACGATTCACCAGTCCACCCGAGGCGTCTCTGACGGCTCCTACAATGGCTCCGAAAATCGATTGCGCGCTGAGCGTGGACACCGAAACGGATACCAATAGGCATAATAAAAATGATACTTTCTTCATGTTAGACATCCCCCTGAATGACAAACAGGTTCAGGCTAACATCGCAATGTTTTCAGCTGGTTTTTATTCTGTTAATAACGAGTGACTGTCACTCATTTCTAACCTTCATTTCAGCGGCAGCGCCTGTATCAGCTGATGCTGGCGCCTCAGTTCATTCGGGTCGTCCATCTTCGGGACAGGCTTGGGGTCCAAGGGTTCACGAGCCAGTGCCGGAACGAATACTGCCGGGTCGACGGGCACGACGGTGTACGGTCGGAAGTCCGGCC
>JAOAPQ010000565.1 GCA_025462965.1 Bryobacterales bacterium | reverse complement strand
CGTTTCGAACATATATCCCACGATCGCAACAGCGCCAGCAGTTGCTCCCCGTAGGACAGGCCATCGTCTTTCGTGGCCTGTCGCTCTCTAGGTGCCCGGCGAAAAGGCTCCATGCCATGCGGCCGGTCATACCGCGGAGCCTCTTCCGCAATCGCATGATTCGGAATCTCGGCTTCCACCCTACCCAGGTGCCGAACCCGGAACAGCCCGTCGTCTGTGACAGTCCCAATGGTCACGGCGTCCAGGCCCCACTTCCGGAAGACGCGAAACACTTCTTCTTCCCGGCCCTTCTCGGCGACCAAGAGCATGCGCTCCTGGGACTCCGAGAGCAGCATCTCGTAGGCCGTCATGCCGGTTTCCCGCTGCGGCACGCGGTCCAGATCGATCTCAATCCCGACGCCGCCACGGCTGCCCATCTCGCACGACGACGACGTGAGTCCTGCCGCGCCCATGTCCTGTATTCCGACGATCGCGCCCGTTTGCATCGCTTCCAGGCACGCCTCCATCAGCAGCTTCTCGAGAAACGGATCGCCCACCTGAACATTCGGGCGCTTCTGCTTCGAATCTTCCGTGAATTCCGCAGAGGCCATGGACGCGCCGTGAATCCCGTCGCGGCCTGTCTTCGCGCCGACATAGATCACCGGGTTGCCGATTCCCGACGCCTTTGCGTAAAAAATGTCTTCCTTCCGGCAAACTCCAAGGGCGAAGACATTCACCAGCGGATTGCCGTTGTAGCAATCCTCAAAGATGCATTCGCCGCCGACGGTGGGAACGCCGAAACAGTTGCCGTAGTGCGAAATCCCCGCCACCACACCGTCCAGGATCCGCCGGTTGCGCGCACCCGCGGTCGCGTGGTCCGGCGGCCCGAAACGCAGGGAATCGAGAACCGCAATCGGCCGCGCGCCCATGGTGAAGATATCGCGCAGAATACCGCCTACACCGGTTGCCGCGCCCTGGAAGGGCTCGATGTAACTCGGATGATTGTGGGACTCGATCTTGAATGCGCACACCCAGCCGCCGCCGATATCGATGACGCCGGCGTTCTCCCCGGGGCCCTGCACCACCACCTTGCCTCGCGTAGGCAGCTTTTTCAGGTGGATGCGTGAACTCTTATACGAGCAGTGCTCGCTCCACATCACGCTGAAGATGCCCAGTTCGGTGTAGCTGGGCTCGCGACCCAACAGGGAAACAATCTTCTGGTATTCACCCTCCGTCAGTTGGTGGAGAGCGATGAGTTCAGGAGTAATCGTCATCAGGCGACGGCCAGTGAACTGAGCATGGAGGCGAACACGCCGCGGCCGTCGCACGAACCCATTAAAGGATCGCACGCTCGTTCGGGGTGCGGCATCATGCCCATCACGTTACGTTTTGCGTTCAGGATGCCGGCGATATCCCGGAGCGAGCCGTTCGGATTCTGGCGATATCGGAATACGACACGATCTTCCGCTTCCAACTCGTCGAGGGTACGCTCGTCCGCATAGTACAATCCCTCGCCGTGAGCGATGGGAAGCCGCAGAATCGTGCCGGGATCGAGATGAGAGGTGAAGGGGGAGTTCGCCGTCTGGGTGATCAGTTCCACATCCTTACAGAGGAAGCGCAGACCGGCATTGCGCACCAGCGCGCCGGGCAGAAGTCCGGCTTCCACCAGAATCTGGAAGCCGTTGCAGATGCCCATCACCAAACCGCCCTCCGCCGCGAACCTGCGCACTGCCGTGAGCACCGGCGAGAAGCGCGCAATCGCGCCGCACCGTAGATAATCGCCGTACGAAAAGCCGCCTGGCAGAATCACGGCATCCACGTTGCCAAGGCTCTTGGAATCGTGCCAGATGAACTCCGCGCGGTGGCCGAGATTGTGGTTAAGTGCGTACCAGGCATCGTGGTCGCAGTTGCTGCCCGGGAATACAATTACGCCGATATGCATGGGAAATACCATTTTAGCAAGCCCTGGGTTTTTAAGCCCCGGGTTATGATGACTGGCAATGAATATGAGCCCTGGCGCGGCCCCCGAGCGCGTGACGATAGAGGGCCGGTATGTAACCGTGGCCCCGCTCGATGCCGCGGTGCACGCGGAGGCGCTCTGGGAAGCGTCGCGCGGACCGGAAAACGACGCGCTCTGGGCGTATCTGCCAGACGGACCCTTTCCGGATTTCGCCTCTTTCCAGGCGGATCTCGAATTTAAGAGCGCCACGACCGACCCTTTGTTCTTCGCCATTGTGGATCGCGCTTCCGGCCGCGCAACCGGACGCGCCTCGTTCATGCGTATCGAGCCGAGGCATCGCTGCGTTGAGGTGGGCGGCATCCTCTACACGCCGGCATTGCAGCGTACGCGCGGCGCCACGGAAGCCATGTACCTGATGGCGCGCCACGCTTTTGAGGACTTGGGCTACCGTCGTTATGAATGGAAATGCAACGCGCTGAACGAGCCTTCCCGGCGAGCGGCGTTACGGCTCGGCTTCACCTTCGAGGGTATCTTCCGGCAGCACATGATTGTGAAGGGACGCAACCGCGACACAGCGTGGTTCGCCATGCTCGATTCGGAATGGCCCGATCGCAAGGTTGAGTTCGAGCGTTGGCTGGATCCGGCCAACTTCGATGCGGGCGGACGGCAGAGAAGCCCGTTAATGCTCGCTTCCAAGGACTCTTCTTGAAAAAAGAATAACGCGGCTATCGCCGCGTGTCCCTTGATTCGGAATGGCCCACGCGCAAGATTGAGGTCGAGCGTTGGCTGGATCCGGCCAACTTCGATGCGGGCGGGAATCAGAAAAGCTCTCTAACGTTCGGTTCCAGCGACTCTTTCCAGTCCTGAAAGAAAAACGAGGCTAAGCGATATGCGCCCCGGTCGCCTCGGTATAAACCGAGTACAAAGATTGCCCTGCGGCCATGAACAGGCGGTTTCTTCTCGCTCCACCGAAACAAACATTGGCGCAAATCTCGGGCAGCAGGATCATGCCGATGCGCTCGCCCTCCGGCGTGAAGCAGTGCACTCCGTCATACCCGGCGCCCACCCAGCCCATCCCGGCCCAGATGTTGCCGTCCGTATCCGCGCGAATGCCGTCCGCGAGTCCGGCGCCCTTGCCCGCCAACTCCGTCGAAATCGCCTTTCCGGTATCCTTCAGCTTCCTGCCATCCACCACATCGAAAATGCCGATGATTTTTTTCGCCTCGTCGTTTGTGTTCGCGCCGGTATCGCACAGGTACAGCCGTTTGTAATCCGGCGAGAAGCAAAGTCCGTTCGGCTTGAAGTAATCGCTGTGCACCATCTCGATTTTGCCCGTCTTCGAATCCACGCGGTAGGTGGCTTCCTTGATCTCCAGGTTGTGCTTCCCGCCCTCGTAGTTCCCCATCGATCCGTATCCGGGGTCGGTAAACCAAATCGCGCCGTCGGGATGCACCACGATGTCATTCGGTGCGTTGAACGGCTTGCCCTGCCACTTATCCGCGATCACGGTCACGGACCCGTTGTGCTCGTAGCGGACCACCCGCCGCGCCGCGTGTTCGCAGGATAGCTGCCGCCCTTCGTAATCGAACGTGTTCCCGTTCGAGTAGTTCGAAGGATTGCGCATCACGCTGACGTGGCCGTCGTCATCGAGCCATCGCAGCTGCCGGTTGTTCGGGATGTCGCTGAACACCAGATACTTTCCCTGGGCGTTCCATGCCGGCCCTTCGGACCACAAAGTTCCGGTGTAGAGCCGGCGAATGGGCGTATTCCCAATCGCATACTTCTTGAAGCGCTTATCGAGGGTGATGATATCCGCGTCGGGATACCGGACCGGCTCCTTCCCGCTCCAATCGCGCTGCGTCTGGGCAAGCGCGGGCACCGCCGCGGCGGCTGCAAGTAGACCACGTCTCGATATGTTCACGCCGTCATTATATGTTTGAGAATACCCGCCACGCTGCAAACCTCCGTAATTTCGCCTCGAGCCACCATTTCGACGACACCTTTCAGAGGAACCCATTCCGTCGCGATTTCTTCCACCGGATCCAGATGCACTCCGACAAACGCGAGATCTCTCGCGACGAACAAATGCTGAACATCCGTTGTCACGCCATTGCAGACGTCCACGCTTCCGAGCGATTCCCATTTGGCCGCCGTGAAGCCTGTTTCTTCGCGCAGCTCGCGCTTGGCCACGGCCAGCATATCGTTCTCGCCTTCGGATGATCCGCCGCGCACAATTTCCCACGAGTAGCGCTCCAGGGTGTAGCGCCACTGCCCGACGAGCGCCATCTGGTTCTCGTCATTGAACGCTAGCACGCCGACCGAGGGCCGGATCTCCACCACGCCGTAAATTCCCGGTTCCCCATCCGGCCGCAGAACCTGGTCTTCGCGAACGCG
>JAOAPQ010000559.1 GCA_025462965.1 Bryobacterales bacterium | reverse complement strand
ATCTCTACGCTGAGGCCGTCCTGGTACCCGATTTTCTGAAGGGCTTTGAGGAAGCCGGTGAGATCGATGACGCCTTCACCGGGTAGCAGACGTTCGTTGTCGCGGATTTTGTCCGGGGGCAGATCGGGCGCGTCGTCGAAGTGAACGTGGACAATTCGCTCCTTACCGGCGGCAACGATATCGGCTGTGGTCGCGCCTGCGTGATGCCAGTGCCAGGCGTCAAGGAGCAAGCCGACGTTGGGGCCGCATTCTTTTGCGAACTGCAACATCTCGTTCATGCGCCAAATGAATTCGTTCGGAAAGCGGGTGCGTATGTGCAGCGGCCCCAGGAACTCGAGGCCGAGCCGCACCTGCGAGCGCGCGAGGATGGCGGCGCTCTCCGTAAAACGCTTCTTGTACAAGCGGCGGAGTTCGTCTTTAGGTGTTTCGCTCGACGAGCCGATATAAGTCACCATGCGCGGGCATCCGATGGCGGCGGCGAACCGGCCGGCGTCTTCCAGTTGCAGGAGGGATGTCCGGAAGGTCTCATCGTCCTTACGGAATTCGACCGGGAAATTTAAGGCGGCGGGTTTCAGTTCGAGCTCGTTCAGAAGCTTGTTGGTCGGCTCCACGCCGGCAGCCATGGCTTCGCTCAACATCACGTCCGTGCCGTGAAAACCGGTGCGGGCTGCTAAGCGCGCAAATTCGGGCCACTTCACGCGGTTCGAGACCAGCACGGAGTTTAAAGCGAGATACATGCCTGGCTTCGCGGACGCAATCGTGGGGACTGTGGCCGCAATGGCGGCGGAGACAAAGCGGCGGCGGTTCATTGGTTTTTCACCCGCAAACGAGCATACTTCAAAATGACTATGAGCAATCAAATTTTTTCGGGGGCGCCGAAAATCACCGACATGCGTGTCATCCCGGTTGCCGGGGCGGACAGCATGCTGCTCAACCTGAGCGGCGCACATGGACCCTTCTTCACGAGAAATATCGTGATTCTTACTGACAACGCGGGTCGCACCGGCGTGGGTGAGGTGCCGGGCGGCGAGCGGATCCGCCGGACGCTGGAGGATTCCCGATCGCTGGTGGTCGGCCATGGGATCGGGACTTACAAGAACATCCTGCAATCGGTGCGGGCGCGTTTTGGCGGAAGCGATTCCGATGTGAGAGGGTCGCAGACTTTTGATCTCCGTGTCACCATTCATGCGGTCACCGCGCTGGAAGCTGCGCTGCTCGATTTGCTCGGACAGCACCTGAATGTTCCAGTGGCCGCGCTGCTGGGCGAGGGGCAGCAGCGAACGGAAGTGCCGGTGCTGGGATATCTGTTCTATGTCGGCGACCGCGCGAAGACAGACTTGCCTTACCAAGGTGAGCCCGAAGCAAGTGACGGCTGGCTTCGTATGCGGCGCGAACCGGCGCTGAATCCCGCGGCAATCGTGCGGCTGGGGGAAGCTGCGCAGGAGCGCTACGGCTTCTCGGATTTCAAGCTGAAGGGCGGCGTGTTCAGCGGTGCGGAGGAAATGGAGGCGGTTACCGCGCTTGCCGAGCGGTTTCCGGGTGCGCGCATTACGCTGGATCCGAACGGAGCATGGTCGCTCGAGGAAGCGATCGGGCTGTGCCGGAACCAGCACCATGTTCTGGCTTATGCGGAAGATCCGTGCGGGGCGGAGAACGGCTACTCGGGGCGCGAAACGATGGCCGAATTTCGCCGGGCAACGGGATTGCCGACGGCTACGAATATGATTGCGACAGACTGGCGGCAGATGGGCCACGCGATTCAGCTCAATTCGGTGGACATCCCGCTTGCGGATCCGCACTTCTGGACGATGCAGGGTTCGGTGCGGGTTGCGCAGATGTGCGATGAGTGGGGACGCACGTGGGGCTCGCATTCGAATAATCACTTTGATATTTCGCTGGCGATGTTCACGCATGTAGCCGCGGCGGCGCCGGGGAAGATTACCGCGATTGATACTCACTGGATATGGCAGGATGGGCAGCGACTGACCGCTGAGCCGCTGAAGATTGTGAAGGGATTGTTGGGCGTGCCGGATCGACCGGGGCTTGGGGTGGAGATCGATATGGAGCAGGTGGAGCGGGCGAACGAGGTTTACAACCGGCTGGGGTCGGGCGGGCGCGATGATGCAACGGCGATGCGGTATCTGATTCCGGGGTGGACGTTTGACGCGAAGCGGCCGTGTTTTGTGAGGTGATCGGCGGGGACTTACACCCGAACAGCGGCGGTGAGCAACCGCCGCGTGGGATGACATCCCGCCCCACAGGGGCTGGGGTTAGGAACAGTGATATACTCCCCGAGTCATGACTCGCTTTGTTGCCATATTCGTTGCTGCCGCTTGCGTCGTATCGGGGGCTCCGCTCGAGCGCCGGCTTTACGTCACGGACCGTTCGGGGATCAGTGTCTACGATATCGATCACGGTCATACATTGGTTCGCAAGATCGACATTCCGAATACCGGAGATTACAAGGGGATCGTCGCCAGCCCGGTGCTGAACAAGCTGTATGTTACTTCGTTCAAAACAGATGACCTGGTATGCCTGGACCTGCAGACCGACGCCGTGCTGTGGCGGAAAAAGCTGGGCAAGTATGCCGACAGCATGATGCTTACGCCCGACGGGAAGACGATGTACCTGCCTTTTCGTGACGAGATTTTCTGGAAAGTGCTGAATGCCGCGGATGGGAGCGTGGTTGCAACGATAAATACCGAGCGAGGCAAGCAATACGAAGTGGATCCGATCGCCACGATCGGCCCGCATAACACGTGGATCAATCCCAACGGAAAGCGAGCTTACCTGGAAGTGCTTACTGTGCCTTACCTTTATATCGCCGACACGGCTACCAATCGGGTGCTTGGCAAGGTGGGGCCATTCAGCAAGGGCCTTCGTCCGTTCGCTGTGACGGAAGACGATAAGTACGTGTTCGCCAATATCGATGGGCTGCTGGGGTTTGAAGTGGCGGAGGCGAAACCGGGCGGAAAGATGCTGTACCGCGTGGAGGCCCAAACTCCGAAGGAGCGCTTGGCGCAGGTTCCACAGCCGCCGGCACACAAGCCGCACAGCACGCAGAGCCACGGAATCAATCTCCGGCCGGACCAGAAAGAAGTCTGGATGGTAGACGGCGTGTACGGGTATGTCTACGTCTACGATGTAACGTCCATGCCTCCCAAGCAGACGGCAAGCATCGCTATCTTTCGGGACCCGACGGAGCAGCCTCATCCGGGTTGGCTTACGTTCAGCATCGATGGGCGCTACGCGTATCCGGATGGCGGCGCGGTGATCGATACGGCGACGAAGAAAGTGGCCGCGTGGATACCGACTAGCGAGAAGCTAATCGAAATAGATTTCCAGAACGGCAAGCCTGTAAAAGCGGGCCACCGATAACTCAGAAATAGAGTTTCAGAGCCAACTGAATTTCGCGCGACGTGCGCTGGTAGAGCGGCGGATTGCCGGCACTGGTGATCTGGCCGACGCCCGCGAACCCGATCTGCGCATTCGGGTTATTGAACTGGGGTGTGTTCAGGACATTGAACACTTCCGCGCGAAATTGCAGGCGCGGGGACCGCTCGGCCGAAAACGCGATGCTCTTGAAGAGCGAGAGATCGATCTGTTTGGTGCCTGGGCCGTAGAGCTGGTTGCGGCCTTCGTTGCCGAAAGTGTATGCGCCGGGCGCGGTGAACGCCGTGGGATCGAACCAGAGACTGATGCTGGGATTGGACAACTTACCGGACGCAATCCGGTTGGGCCACTGAACTCCGCTGCCGACGTTCAGGGTGTTCTGGAGCATGGTCACGGTGAATGGGGTGCCGGTCTGAAAGCTATCGATGCTGTTCAGTTGCCATCCGCCAACGGCCCATTGCAAGGGTCCGCTCGCCTGGCGAAGGAAGGTCTTGCCGTTTCCAAAGGGCAGCTCGTAGGTCCAGCTCAGAGTGACGTTGTGGCGCAGGTCGAAGGTGGAGTTTCCGCGGTTCAGGGCGAGGTTGAACGGATTTTGGATGGTCTCCGAACCGGTTCCGCTGGTGTCATCGATGCTGTGCGACCAGGTCCAGGTGGCAAGGACGGAGAGGCCCGCGGAAAAGCGACGCTCAAGAGTGGTTTGCAGGGAGTTGTATGACGAGTTGCCCCAGGGAGCAACGGTGGTGCCATCCGCGAGGTTGGGATAGGGACGGCGAGTCACGACGGCGCCGGGCCCGGGCGTGGCCTGATTAATGTTTTCCGTAACGAAGATGTGAGAACCTTTCGCGCCGACGTATGCGACGGTGAGCACATTGTTGGCGCCCAGTTCGCGCTGTACGTTGAAGTTCCACTCATATGCTCCCGGTGTTTTGAAGTCATACGGGTAATAAACCCAGCCTGTGCCGGCTACCGGGAACAGATTCGGGCGGCTTGCGGGGAAGCCGGCGGAGATGGGACTGGCGCCGGCGAAATCGGTTGCGCTGTTGGTGGTCTGAAGAGAGCCGCTAAAGGGCGCGTTCTTGGCAGGCGAGAGATTCGAAGTCTGCATCTGGAAGGAATAGAAGATGCCGGCGCCTGCGCGGATAACGGTTTTCGGATTCAGGTTGTAGGCGAAGCCCGCACGCGGACCGAAGTTCGTATAACGGCCCTGGGTTACCGAATTGCCGGTATAAGGGGCAGTACCTACGGGAACGAGGTTGCCGCCGTTAGCGGGGACAAAGCCGGCGAGCCGGTTATGCTTCTCGGCCCAAGGCGTGACCAAATCGTCCCGTAACCCGTAGTTCAAGGTGAGCTTTGAAGTTACCCTCCAGGTGTCCTGTACGTAGATCGCCGTGACATAGCGCTGAAGATTGAAGAATTTCGTGATGTCGATTTGTGAGCTGATGGGATGTCCGAAAAGGAAATCCGCGAGACCGTAACCGGAATAGACGCCGGAGAAGCTCATGGTCCCGACGGGAAAACTTGGAGAGAAGAACGAGAAGCGCCGGCTCATGATGTCGCCGCCGAACTTCAGTTCGTGGCCGGCGTGAACCCAGCTTAGCGCCTGATCGAACTCCCAGTTATTATTGATCTTCGCCAGGCTGCCGGAACCGTCGCCCAGTCCGACGGTGCCGCTGATGCTGATATTGGTGAGGCCGCCGGCGGCGCCGCCGCTATTCGCGTTCGGAATGCCGAGCTGTTCGGCTAACGTCTTCTGCGAACTGAGCTGATCGATGATGTCCTCCCTCATGCGCGAGAATCCGACGCGGGCTTCGTAGTACATGTTGGGCGAAAGGGATCGGCCGTAGCCGATAACGGCTTGCCATGCGGGAACCAGCGTATTGCCAGGGCGGGATGGACCGCCTCCGACAGCAGGCGGGGGCAAATAGCCGGGCGTCACCGTATCCGGATTCTCATGACTCATGCGCACGAACAGGTTGGACGCTCCCGTGCGATAGTCGCCGCGGACATCGAACTGGTCCACGCTGGCCTGCTGGCCGGGATTGTACAGGAAGTTACTTACGGTGCCGGGAAGGTTCGGCTGCGGATAGAGGGCCATGAGTTTGGCCGAAGTGGGATCGATGGCGGATGCGGGAAGGATGTTGTTCGGGAGAGGCACGCGCGTATTGCCTCGCGGGTCATATACAACCGTCTTGGGCAGCAAGGAAGAGAAGTCGCCGGTGCGGAAGGGCGCGAGGGGGACCGTGCTGGTGAAGGTCTGCGCCTGGAAGACGCGCTTCCCTTCGTAATCGGCGAAGAAGAAAAGCTTGTTCTTCAACACGGGACCACCCACGGCGGCTCCAAATTGATTCAGGCGGAACGGCGGGATGGGTTTTGTGGGTGAGTCGAAGAAGTTCTTGGCATCAAGGGCGGAGTTTCGGAGGAATTCGTATGCGGCTCCGTGAAAGGCATTGGTGCCGGATTTGAAGTTCACATTGATCACGCCCAGTCCGCCACCATACGCGGCAGAGGCGGCGCTGGTCTGTACTTTGAACTCCTGGATGGCATCCACCGGAGGGAAGAAGATGAGCACGCCCGCGTCGTTGTCGACACTTTGGATGCCATCGAACATGTAGACAATGCCTTCCGGCGGGGCACCGTTGATTACGGCGCCGTTGGTGCCGCGTCCACTGGTGTAACCCTGCAGGATGGAATTGGACGATGCGCCACGATTGTTGACCCCGGGCGCCAGATCCACCAATTGCGTGAAGTTGCGTGTGTTCAAGGGGAGATCCGCAACCTGCTTTTCCGAGCGGACATTGCCGAGCTCGGAGGTGGCAGTTTCGAGCAGCGGGGCATCGCCCGTGACCGTGACCTGTTCGTTGACGTTGCCGATTTCGAGTGTGAAATCGGCTTCGAGCCGCTGGTCAACGGACAGTTCCAGCCCACGGCCCTGCTCGCGGAACCCTTCATGGCGAACGGTAAGTGTGTACCGATCCGGGGGCATGGATACGAAGTTGTATTCACCGGACGCGTTGGTGGTTGCCTGGCGGGCAACGTTGGTTGTGCGGCTGCGAATTTCGATTGCCGCCCCTGGAACAGGGGCCTGCGAGGCATCCTTGACCTGACCGACGACTGACCCGAACTGGAACTGGGCCAGAGCGACGCCTGAAGCGACGATAACGATTAATACCGATGCGGCAACGTTGCGCATACATTCCTCCCGCGAGACTGAATGCTGCCGAGTTTATCACCGGTGGGTTGGTTTGGTCCAGTGGTTAGACCAATTACTCAGGCGACGCGGCAGTTGCTCGCTGGCGAAAGATGGCGGCGATTGCGCGCTATGAGCATGTAGATACCCTCGCCGATCGGCGAGAAAACGGGCGAGAACACAAGCAGGAGGACGAATACAACGATGTTGCGGAACAAGGAATCGCCCGGGCCGGGAGCCGCCAGGATAGTGTAGGTGACCAGGTAAGAGATGGGGTTCCAAAGGACCATCATCTTGAAAGCACCAAAGCCTGAGTAGATATCCTTGCCGCGAATCAGATACAGCCGTCTTGAGGAATCGGTTTCCGATACGCCGTTTTCCGCGCCGGCGCCCGATTGGTAAGCACGCCAGTGGAACATACCTTCCAGATCGAAGCGCTCGAACCAGCGCCTCGTACGCATGCAGAATCCGCAATCTCCGTCGTAGAGAACGAGCAGGGGCGCATCAGGCCAATCGGCAAAGATCAGCATGGACGCGGTCATTCCGTAGAAGAACGTATTGAAGGTGCTTCCGGTGAACAGGAGCATACCGGCGTGAAGGGTAACACTCGCCCAGATGCCAAACGGGAAAAGTCGGCGCACAAGAAACGCAACACTCAAGCCGAGTTCGGTCGCTATGGTGAACCAGCTCATTATCCTCGCGAGAAACAGGTGAGGAAGAAGACGATCGAGCGTGAGATAGAAAGGGTGATGCACACGGGACACGGCCCAGTAATTGAAAAACAATCCGGATTGCCAATCCGGATCGAGTAGTTTGTTCATGCCGGCGCCCAGATAAACGATGACGAGCTGGAGGCGAAGCAGGATAGGGTCCCGCCCACGTTCGTACAAGCTGGTCAAGACCAGGATCAAACCGCAGAACGTTTTGTTGTTGCCGTAGTAGGCCTTCGATGCCACGACGCCCGCGAGCATGGCGGCTCCGAGCAGGAACGCGGATAGCCGCACGGAACGGTTGAACAGCAACGCCACAGCGGAGGCCACGAACACGATCTGCAAGGTGCGCTGGAACAGCAGCGGCGGAACGGCGTCGAGGCCGGGGATAAATGGCAGGAACGGAGTGGGCAGCTGAGTGAAGTGGTAGGTGAGAAGCAAAGCGATCGCAAGTGCTTTGCACATCACGAGCAGGTTCACCGGAAGTGCGGTCCCGCCGCAGCGGAGCGGGTTCCAGGAGGGCCGCGGTGGGGAAGTTACCGCAGAGGCCATCGCCAGACTTGCTCCTGTTTTCCATTTACCCGATAGCGCATCACTACCTGCGCGTGGTCGGCGGCACCGTATGTCTGTTCGTAACCCTGGAGGATATCGATGACGTGTTGGGGCGATCGGTTGTCGGTGCCGACTTGTGGACGGCGGTAGCGCGCGCGTACTTCGCGGGATGTCAGCAGACGGCCGCCGACGCTTACCTGCAAACGATAATCGGTTTGAGTGTCGAACGGCGCCCAACAGAAATAACGCGAGGGGACGAATCGCGCGTAGATCACCATCGCAACCTGAAAGAGCAGAAGCGCAGCGCCGGCGGCAATTCTCATATTGCGGTTCTTATGTTAACGCAGTGCGTGAAAGCAGAACGATCCGCAGCCTCAGAACTCCAATCGCAGTCCTGTGCGAAAGGCTCGTGCCCCCGACGGATCCAGCGGATTCGAAGCGCCTGACACATTCGACCCACTGCCCACTCCGCTGATTACTCCCACGGTTCCCGCCTGGCTGATGTTAAGAACCGGGTCCGAGTAATTCGGATGATTCAGGATGTTAACGGCCGTAACTTCGAATCGTATGGTGAGCCGTTCCTTTACGCGGAACAACTTGAAGATACCGGCGTCCCAGACATTCAGGCTCGGACCAATGATCACGCCCGGCCCGGACGTCCCATATTGGCCTGGCGCCGGCGGACCGAAAGCCGCCGGATTGAACCAGCGATACACACTGCGCTGGTCCGCGGGCACGTTCGGGTTCGACAGAATGTTCGGCCGAATTGTAACAGTGGCCGGGGAATTGTTCGTTGTATAAGCCATCCCGGTGGGATCAGGGCCGGTCCACAACGGCGTCAGGAAACGGCCTGAATGATAGGTGTAGATGATCGATGTGGACCATCCGCCCGCGAGCGCATCGACGAAGCGGTTGCCGTTCGACAAGAAGCTCTTGCCACGCCCAAACGGAAGGTCATAGATCAGATTCCCCGTGATGGCGTGCTTGGGTATATCAATCCACGGCCCGCGCTCGCGGCTCCGGTCGTAAGCATTCTCGGGCGATTGCCCGCGCTCCAGATCGCCGATGTCTCGGGCCAGCGTATACGAGAGCTGATAGGTCAGGCCCCTGGCGCCGCGCCGCTTCACTTCGGCAGTGAATCCGTTATATTGGTGCCCCGCGCCGTTCGTCAGGTAATTGAGAGCCGGGTACAGCGGAAATAACCGAGGCTTGCTGACGTAAGACGCCGTGCCCGGCAGAGGCTGGTTAATGTTGAAGTTGTAGTCGCCGTGGCGGGTGTTGGTGCCGATGTAGGAAATCCGGAAAGCCGTATCGTGCAACTGATGCTCGATCGTGACGTTGTACTGCATGCTGTAAGGCACCTTGATATCGGGATTCACTGCGGTCGGAAGATTCACGGTGGTGGGCCCGGCAGTGCTGCCTGACGGATAGACGAGCGGAAGAATTACATTCGGGTTGGTCGTCGGATTGGTATAGGCAGGCTGGTCGATCGCGAACGGGATACTGTTGCTTGCCGCAGTCTCCGGCACGATGTCGTAAAAAATTCCGAAGCCCGCGCGAAAGACCGTGTTCTGTCCCAACGGACGCCATGCCACTCCGACGCGCGGGGCAAAATTGTTTTTGTCCGTGCGGATCAACGAATTCGGAAGACCCGCCTGCGTTGCCGTTTCCACGCCGACATAGCTTTGCGGGAGGAGGGCGCTCACCTTCGAGATGCTTCCATCCGGAACCACGATCTTGCCGCTTCCAATATCGAAAATAGAGTTGTAGCCGTCGGTGTTAATCGCTGACGGAT
>JAOAPQ010000556.1 GCA_025462965.1 Bryobacterales bacterium | reverse complement strand
CGAGCGCCGCTTTCACATAGGCGTTGTAATTGGGAATTCCGTAATACAAACTATCGATGTCGTAGCCCAGCTCCGCGCTCTTCGTCTTGGTCAGCAGGTTCACATACTTGCTCACGAAGGATCGCGTCCGCTCGAAATCAGCCTCAGTGAGACCGTTCTTCACCAGATTGTCCAGCTCGAACATCGCCAGCCGTAGCGCGAATACCGCGGTCGGCGGTTCCACCGGCCTGATCCATATCTGGAAAATCTGCTGCTGCCGCGCCAGGTTGGGATCCGGCTCGAACTGGAACATCCCGCGCGGAAAATATTCCAGATAGTCGTAGTCCCCGTAGTTCAGCCCGCGCAGCTCCCGCATGCGTTCATATAGGCGCCCGCCGCTCCTGTGCTGCCCGAAGTACGATTGCATGATCAGCAGGGCGGGGAAGTCGGGGTCGCCCCGCTTCACGTCGATCGGGTAGCCAATTGAATACGCGACTGAGCGCGTGTCTTTCTGAATGATCGTCAGGCGGTTGCGGTCGATCTCCGCCGGCTTCGGAATCTCAGGCGCAGCCGCGCCCTGCTTTGGTAGCGCGCCGAAATCTTTCTGCATGCGTGCCGCGAAATCCGGCGGATACCCGCCCGCGATTCCGATAATCAGGTTGTCCTGCGTCAGATGCGTTTTGTAGAACTGCTTCACATCGTCGAGCGTGAACTTCTCAAGCGCCGATACCGTCCCCAGATTCTCACGCCCGTAAGGCTGCCCGGCGTAGATCAGGTTGTACAGCTCTTCTTTCCCCAGTTCTTCGTCGTTGTTTCCGCGCAGATTCACCCTGAGCGCGTTGATCTGGTCATCCTTTACGCGCCGGAAATCTTCTTCGCCCCAGCCGGGCTCCAGCAGCATCGCCCGAAAGATCGCGTAAAACTTGTCCAGATTGTCCACATGCGTCTCCGCGGTGAACGTCATCATCTGCTTGTCCGTGTAACTCGAAACCGAAGTGGCCATGGGGAACATCGCGTCCATGATCTGCTTGTAAGTCATGGCCTTGGTTCCGCTGTTCGCGAGCATTTCACACGTGAGATTCGCAAGCCCCGGTTTGTCCGCGGGATCGGAAGCAGAGCCTGTCGTGAACACTACGCGGAAGGTCACGAGCGGCGATTTGCCCGGCAGCGCCACTGTTTGCGCCCCCTGCCCGCACAAAGCCGCCAATAGGAACAATGCGACTGCCTTCATTACTTCGCTCCCGTCAATGTCACGATGGTTTGGTTCCTATCCGTCAGATACTTCTTCGCTACGCGCTGGACATCCTGCGGCGTGAGCTTGGCATAGAGGTCGTACAGCCGGTTGATGGTTTCCGGTGTTCGTCGCAGTGCAACATACTGCGCCACGGTACCCGCAATCGCCTCGCTGTTATTCAACCCGAGCGCAAAACTGTACCGCAGGTTCTCCTTCACGCGCTCGAGTTTTTCCACTGGCACCGGCGTTGCGGCGTAGGTCTGGATTGTCGCGAGCACGTCTTTCCGAACGGCGGCCACATCCTCCGGCTTTTTTACACGCGCCAATATAGTGAACAGGTACGGGTCCACGTGGTTTCCGTTGTCCGCCCCGAACTGATCCACCTTCTGCTCCTGGATTACCAGCTTCTGGTACAAATCCGAACTCTGTGAGAACGCCAGTGACGAAAGCGCATCCAGCGCGGCGAAATCATCCTGCTCGTCGCTGTAAGCGGGCACGCGGTAGGAGACGGCGAACCACGGCAGCGTAGCCGAAGGCCAATCGACGTGCCCGGTCCGGGGCCCTTCCTGCGGCGGTTCGGCCGGGATCGCGGCCTTGTAGCTGCCGCGTTTCCATGAGCCCCAGTCTTTTTGCACCAGGCCCTGCACGTCGGCAGGCCGCACGTCTCCGGCGACAATAATCGTCACGTACTCCGGCCGGTAGTACCGGTCGAAGAACTGCCTGCTGTAGTCGTACTCGTTCGGCATGTTTTGGACATCTTTCAGGAAGCCCATCGTCGTGTGCTTGTAGGTGTGCTCCTGAAAGGTCCGTGCGCGTAAGGTCTCGAAGAGACGTGAGATCGGGTTGGCACTATTCTTGTTGTATTCGCCCAGCACCGCCAGCGTTTCCGTCTTGAACAGCTCGGGCGTATAGTCCAGATGCTGAAAGCGATCGGCTTCCATCGCCAGTATCGCCGGCAGATCTTCCTTGGAAAATGTGGTGTGGTAGGCCGTGTAGTCGTCGGTCGTGTACGCGTTCGAGGCCGCACCGGCAGTCTTCAAAACGGACTGATACTTATCCGGCGGAAACTCCTTCGACCCGCGGAACATCAGGTGCTCGAAAAGGTGGGCGAACCCGCTCTTGCCCACCTCCACCTCATTCCGAGAGCCCGCCTGCACTACGATGTAGAGCGAGACGATGTTCGGATAATCCGTCGGAATCGTAATCACACGCAAGCCGTTCGGAAGATCGTTTTGCGTGTAGGTATAGGGAAAAACTTTCCCCGGCCCGTCCACCGCCGGAAGCAGCGTGCAGGTAAACAAAAGCAAACCAAGACTTCTTAGCATAATGTTGTTCTGTAGAATAGCAACGCGGCCTCAAAGCCGAGTAGCATGATGGGCGTGACATCCCGTATCTCTTTATTCTTGCTCGCGACCGCAGCGATCGTCTCCGGCCAGCAGAGTGCCACCTTGACGGCTCAACAGATAATCGAACGCATTCAGGCTCAGGTCGGTGTGCCCTGGCGAAGCCAGACGGTCGACACCTTCAAAGCGGGCGACCCCGCAACGCGGGTGACCGGCGTCGCTACGACCATGATGGCTACTTACGATGTGCTCGTTCGCGCGGCAGCCCAAGGCTTGAACCTGATCATCACTCACGAGCCAACCTTCTACAGTCATCTGGACCAGACCGCTGAGCTGGAAAAAGAGAACGACGCCGTCTGGGCGGATAAGGAACGTTTCATCAAGGAGCACCATCTGGTGGTTTGGCGATTTCACGATCACTGGCACATGCGTCGCCCGGACGGAATCACGACCGGCGTAGTCCGGCAGCTCCAATGGCAAAAATTTCAAAGCGCGACAGATCCGAGCCTGTTCGTTCTGCCGGAAACCACGCTCGCAAGCCTTGCGGAACAGATGAAAGAACGCCTCGGGATCCAGGTGGTCCGCGTTGTCGGCAATCCGCAAATGAAGCTGACGAAAGTGGGATTAGCGCCAGGCGCGTCCGGTCCGCAACGCCACCGAAGTATGTTGCAGCGCAATAATCTGGACGTGCTGGCGATCGGCGAGGTTCCCGAGTGGGAAACTATCGAGTACGTCACGGACGCCGTGTCGGAGGGCAAGAACAAAGCCCTCATTCTCTTAGGACACATTCCCAGTGAGCAGCCGGGAATGGAATACTGCGCCGAGTGGCTGAAGACATTCGTCAAAGAGGTCCCCGTCGAGTTTGTGAAGACCCGCGAACCCTTTTGGCTGGCGAAATGACACATCTCGGAGTTATCTCCGACACCCACGGTCTTCTTCGGGATGAGGCATTGAGGGCGCTTGAAGGTTCGGAGCTCATCATTCATGCCGGTGACGTTGGCGATCCGCAGATCATCGATGCATTGAAGGTTCTCGCCCCCGTTGTCGCGGTACGGGGGAACATCGATCGGGGCGATTGGGCTTCCGCGCTGCCGATCACTGCCGTTGCCCAGGCGGATTCGACGTTCATCTACGTCCTCCACGATATTCACGAACTCGACCTCGACCCGGCGGCTGCCGGTTTCCACATCGTCGTGAGTGGGCACTCTCACAAACCGGTCCACACCGAACGTTCCGGCGTGCTCTATTTAAACCCCGGGAGCGCCGGCCCTCGCCGGTTTCAGCTCCCGGTCACAATCGCGCGTCTCAAGCGTCGCGAGACGACCTGGGAAGTGGATTTTGTAGACCTTCTGAACAATTAACGGCAGCAACTTCTCCAATGCCCAAGGCGTCCTCGCAGGTGGAGGCCTCATGCCAAGCAACGAACCGGCGCAAGACACCTCTGTCCTGGAGCGCGGGAACATCTATTTCTTTTACCGCCCGCGCGTACATCCACCTGGGGAAGAGCCCCCACCCAGAGGGCTCGACGACATCGAGCGCTCGTACATCGTCCTTCATGCGAAAGGCCGAAACATGTACCGCTTAATCCTGATCGGCCGGAAGCGATTGCCCGACATCGGCAAACGCGAGAAGGAGTGGGCTTTCGTTTACAAAGCGTCTCGCACCCCTCGAGAAATAGAGGAGGACCTCCGGGAGCAGGATTATGAAACCAAGACACAGGGAGAACGCGTGAGACCCGCGGCACGTCCGGCCGGCGAAGGAGTGTATGCGCTCGTACGGCACGAAGATCATACGCATCTGGCCTACGCGCTCTCACTTCCGAAGACGCCAGGGCCGGTCCAGAAGGCGCTGCAGATTGAACGGGAAGCGAGTTATGTCGCGAGCGTGAAGAATCCAGAAGCACCTTCACCTCCCGAGGCTGGGCTTCCACCAGAGGAGGCTGCGAACTATCCAGAGCATCTGCAGGAGAAGTTTCGCGGCCGGCGCTTCCTGCCGGTTGACCCGCCCGAACTGCTGGATTATCCGGGCGCGCAAATATTGTTGGTCGGGGCTTCGGCCGATATTCGAAGCGAGCTTGGTCTTGACCTCCATCCCGAACGTGAAACTGAACGGAACGCGGAAATCTTCCGGGACCTTCACCTATCGAAGTCGGAGTTCAAGGTCGAGCCCCTGTTCGAAGGCAAGTGGGACTAGCGGCGGCCGGCGGCTTCTTTTCCCTTGTCGGATGATGACTTCTCCCGCGAAGTCGAAGAAGAATGCTGCTTCTTTTGCGCTTCGAGCTGGTCGTTGACAGTTTCACGACTCACGAGTTTATTGAAGTAGCTCATCGTCCCGTTTGCCATTTTTTCCTCATAGAGAAAGGCCAACTGCTTTTCGTCGAACTTCCTGAACCACTCGTCCCAGGAAATGGGTTCCAGGTTCGGGTCCGGACCGTCCACCGGAAAATCGATTCGCAGCAGGCCGGGATCGTCGTTATCCCCGGTGCCCTTTACACGTGCCGGTACGCCGTGGCGTTCCTCAACCCATCGTCGAATCTCGTCATGATCAATGGTTACTTTGGTCAGATCAGACATGTAGTACTCCTCGGGTGCTGCGGCAACTGGCGTTCCAAATGAGGCATCCCTTTAAGTGTCAGAGATAGAGCAGTTTCGGTGAGCAGGAGCGTCTATCCGCCGACTGTTGTTCCCGGAAACGCCGATCTACTGAACAGGCGAGCGTCGGTAGAATAGCAGAGTGACCCTCACCTTCCGCGACGCTCGCGAGTGCGTTGCCCGCGAGGTTATCTCCCCCCGCCAGGCTCCCACTCGCGAAGAGGTTCCACTCATGTCAGCGGGAGGCCGCGTCCTCGCAGTCCCCGCCAACGCCGACCGCGACTACCCCGCGCTTGATCGCTCCGTTCGCGACGGATTCGCCATCCGCGCGGCGGACATCCCCGGTCCCTTCAAAGTCTCCGGAGAAGTGCGCGCGGGCGATGCGGCGCTGGTCGAACTCCATCCGGGCGAAGCCATCGAAATCATGACCGGAGCGCCCATCCCGTCGGGCGCCGATGCCGTCGTCATGGTTGAACACGTCACCCGTGACAATGGCAACATCCGCCACGAACAGGCCGCTACCGAAGGCCAGTTCATCTCGCGCCGCGGCGAAGAGGCGCGCGCGGGCCAGATCCTGGTGGATGCCG
>JAOAPQ010000544.1 GCA_025462965.1 Bryobacterales bacterium | reverse complement strand
TGAATCATGGGAAGCCGGAGTTCCCGTCATCCGCCGAGAAGTACGAAGGCGGCATGCTGAACTTCTCGGCCTTATATGCCATGGCGGAGACTATCGAGATGATGTTGGAACTCGGCCCGGAGCGCATTGAAGCCTGCGTGATGAAACTCGCATCACGGGTTCGGGAAATCGTTCGCGGGTTGGGCGCCACTGTAGCGCATGAGGGTTCGCCGATCGTTGCGGCTCATTTTCCGGGCGTGGACGCGTCACAGCTGGCGCGTTCTCTGTATAAGGATCGCGTGATCGTAGCCGCGCGGCACGGGCAATTGCGTGTATCTCCGCATTTTTACAACGACGCAAGCGACCTCGAAGCGTTCGAAGCAGGGCTGAGAAGAGCGATTCTCTAGCTCTCCTTCTCTTATTTCACGCAACCCATTCCGGGTGCTGCGCGGTGGAATCGAATCGATTGCTCGTTTTGAACAGCTCAAACTGCCCATGAGCGGCCGCTTGCTCGGTCTTCGAGAGCAGGGCGGAGATTTGCGCGGGCGTCAGCGGCTTGAACGTGCGCGCCGCCTCGAAGGCCTGATCGAGGATCCGCATGCTATCGCAACCGGTGATGACCACCGAAGTCGGCTGGCTCAGCGCAAAGTGCAGGCACTCGATGGGCGTTACAACGTTACTTTTCAGGATAATGCCGCTGCCCATCGGCTTCATTCCGAGCAGGGCGACCTTTTGCTCCATCAGGACCGGAACGACGCCGTGCAAAAAGCTTCGAAAGTGCGCGTCCATCACGTTAATGGGCATCTGAGCGGTGTCAAAATGGAAGTTCCGCTCCTTCGACATCTGCAGCATGCGCAGGTGCACGGCAGGGTCTTTATGGCCCGTGAAACCGATGTACCGCGTTTTGCCGGATTGCTTCGCCTCCGTCAGCGCCTCTACCGCCCCGCCCGGGGCAAAAAAGCGATCCGGATCTTCGAGCCGGATGTTCTCGTGAAATTGCAATAGATCCAAGTGATCTGTTTGCAGGCGCGCCAACGACTCTTCGATCTGAAGCGCGGCAGTCTTTTTCGTGCGCCCGTCGAACTTGGTCATGAGAAATACCTTTTGCCGGTATCCATCGCGGAGGGCCTTGCCCATTCGGATTTCGCTTGCTCCCTGGTTGTAGTCCCAGGAATTGTCCATAAAGGTCATCCCGCGATCGATGGCCGAGCGGATGATGGCAATGCTCTCCTTTTCGTCGTCCTGCTTACCGATGTGGGATCCGCCAAGACCGATGGCGGAGACCTTTTCACCTGTGCTGCCCAAGGTGCGGTAGATCATACCGTTGGCTTTCGGGGTTGACTTAGGGGCTGTGTTCTGTGCGTCCAACGACGCCGCGGCCGAAAGGGCCGCAATGCTGCCGATAAATTTGCGGCGTTTCATAGGCTCGTTTTCCATGACTGTGGAGAAGCAGGCCCCCTGCCAATGGAGCACCGGCTGGGTGACATTTCGCATAGTCGGGGTTCGTGCATGTACCGTTGGGGGTCTGGCCGCACGAGAGCCTAAGTGCTTGTGCCACAATCGAAGTATCCAAGGATGAGTTCGCTAGCAGTCGGGAGTCCGTACGACCGTGCCTTCCGGTTTTACGAGTCGACAGTGTTCAAGAAGGCCGTTATGGCCGTCACCGGGCTGATTCTCTTCGCCTTCGTGATCGGCCACCTGATCGGAAACCTACAGGTTTACGAAGGACCCGAAAAGATGGACGCGTACGGGCGGTTCCTCCGAATCGAGCCCGTCCTGCTCTGGGCGGTTCGCCTTGTGCTCCTCGGCGCGGTGCTTCTGCACATTCTGATGACGGTGCAGCTGGCGCTGCTGAAGAAAAAGGCGCGGCCGATTGGCTACGTCAAGAAGGACAACTCGCACTCATCGTACGCGTCGCGCACCATGTACTGGAGCGGTCCCATCATCGCGGTGTTCATCATTTACCACATCCTCCACCTGACGCTGGGCGTCGCACAGCCGGATGGGTTCGAAGAAGGGCATCCTTACGCGAACCTGGTGCGCGGTTTTCAGAACCCCGCTGTTTCCAGCTTCTATATATTGGCCATGATCCTTCTCTGCCTGCACCTTTACCACGGGGTGTTCAGCATGTTTCAATCGCTCGGAGCGAACCACCCGATTTACACACCGCTGCTGAGGAAATTCGCGGCGGGCATCGCGATAGCGATCGCAATCGGATACATCTCGATCCCCGTTTCCGTGCTGGCGGGGTGGCTCCATTGAAAATCGAGTCGAAGCTTCCATCCGGCCCCATCGAGCAGGCTTGGGAAAAGGCCCAGTTCGAGATGAAGCTGGTGAACCCAGCCAATAAGCGGAAATACAACATCCTGGTAGTCGGTTCAGGACTCGCCGGAGGTTCTGCCGCGGCGTCGCTCGGCGAGCTTGGCTACAACGTCAAGTGCTTCTGTTTTCACGGCAGCCCCCGTCGCGCTCACAGCATCGCAGCGCAGGGCGGCATCAACGCGGCGAAAAATTATCAGAACGATGGCGACAGCATCTTCCGCCTCTTCTATGACACCGTAAAGGGCGGCGATTTCCGTGCCCGCGAGGCCAATGTCTACCGCCTGGCGCAGAATAGCGTCCGCATCATCGATCAGTGCGTCGCGCAGGGCGTTCCCTTCGCCCGCGAATACGGCGGCGCGCTGGCGAACCGGTCTTTCGGCGGCGCCCAGGTTTCCCGAACGTTTTACGCGCGCGGGCAGACAGGCCAGCAGCTGCTTCTGGGTGCGTACCAGGCGCTTGAGCGCCAGGTGGACGAGGGTACGGTTCAGATGCTCCCTTACACCGAGATGCTCGATCTTGTGGTCGTCGATGGACACGCCCGCGGCATCGTCACTCGGGATCTTCTTACCGGCGAGATCAAATGCCACGTCGGCGATGCCGTTGTCCTCGCAAGCGGCGGCTACGGCAACGTCTACTATTTATCGACCAACGCAAAAGGTTCGAACGCGACCGCGATCTGGCGCGCCCACAAGCGCGGCGCGGCTTTCGCAAATCCGTGCTTTACCCAGATCCACCCCACTTGCATTCCCGTCTCCGGCGAATACCAGTCGAAGCTCACGCTGATGAGCGAATCGCTCCGGAATGACGGACGGATCTGGGTTCCGAAGAAGCCCCACGACAAGCGCCCTCCCGACCAGATACCGGAAGAAGACCGCGATTATTTCCTGGAGCGCCGCTACCCCAGCTTCGGAAATCTGGTTCCTCGCGATGTAGCCTCGCGCAACATCAAAATGGTCTGCGATGAAGGTCGCGGCGTTGGTCCGAGCGGACTCGGAGTCTACCTCGATTTTGCGGACGCCATCCGCCGCCTCGGCCGCGCAACGATCGCCGAACGGTACGGAAATCTGTTTGAAATGTACGAGCGCATCACCGGCGAGAATCCGTACGAGGTGCCGATGCGAATCTACCCGGCCATTCACTACACCATGGGCGGCCTATGGGTGGACTACGAGCTCATGAGCACCATTCCCGGCTTGTTTGTTCTGGGCGAGGCAAATTTCTCCGACCATGGGGCGAATCGCCTCGGAGCCAGCGCGCTCATGCAGGGCCTCTCGGATGGCTACTTCATCATTCCGTATACCATCGGCAACTACCTCGCGAGCAACAAGCTGGAGAAGGTGGGCGTATCGCATCCGGCTTTCCGCAGCGTGGAGGCTGAAGTTGTAGCGATGACCAAAAAGCTACTCTCCATCAACGGGACTCGCACGACCACTTCCTTTCACAAGGAACTAGGCAAGATCGTTTGGGACAAGTGCGGGATGTCTCGCAACGCAGGCGGCCTCGAAGATGCCCTCGGGCGCATCAGGGGGCTTCGCGAAGAGTTCTGGAAGAACGTGAAAGTCGTCGGAGATTCGAACGACCTCAACGCTTCGATTGAGGCCGCGGGCCGCGTGGCGGATTACTTCGAGCTGGCCGAGCTCATGTGCATCGATGCGCTGGACCGCAACGAGAGTTGCGGAGGACACTTCCGGGAAGAGTACCAGACCAGCGATAACGAAGCGCTGCGAAATGACGAATTGTATTCCTATGTGGCCGCATGGGAGTTTACAGGCGTCAAATCGCCACCGAAGCTCCACAAGGAGCCGCTCGAGTTCCACTACGTGCATCCTTCGCAACGGAGCTACAAGTAGATGAAATTGACACTGCACATTTGGCGGCAGAGGAGCCCTACCGCTAAGGGACAGATGGTTCGGTACGATGTCCCTGACGTGAGTCCGGACATGTCGTTCCTCGAGATGCTCGACGTCGTCAACGAAGGGTTGATTCTGAAGGGCGAAGAGCCGATCGCGTTCGAGCACGATTGCCGCGAAGGCATCTGCGGATCCTGCGGGTTCATGATCAACGGCGTTGCGCATGGACCTTCCCGGGGCACCGCCGTATGCCAATTGCACATGCGCCAGTACAAGGATGGCGATGTATTGTTTGTCGAGCCGTTCCGCGCCCGTGCGTTTCCCTTGTTGAAGGATCTCGCGGTCGATCGCCGGGCGTTGGACCGCATCATCACCGCCGGCGGGTATATTTCCGTGCGCACCGGCAGCGCTCCTGAAGGCAATGTGATCCCGGTTCCGAAGGAAAAGGCTGAACTCGCGATGGACGCCGCGGCCTGCATCGGATGCGGAGCTTGCGTTGCCGCCTGCCCCAATGCTTCGGCGGCACTATTTACCGGGGCAAAGATTACACACTTGGGGCTTCTGCCGCAGGGCCAGGCCGAGCGGGATCAGCGCGCCAAGAAAATGGTGGCCCAGGCTAACGTGGAAGTTTTTGGCAACTGCACCAACATCGGCGAATGCGAAGCCGTTTGTCCGAAGGAAATAAAAATAGAGGTAATCGCAAGAATGAATCGCGATTACCTCAAGGCCGCATGGAAGAATCGTGAGAGTTACCGGGACGACGACCCGGTTGAGCTCGCACTTTCCCGCGGCAAACCTTAATGCTTGTGGGTCATTCGGTCGTAGATGAACCCGGCGCCGCCGCCGCCCAAAGCGCCAATCGCCGCGCCTTTACCGCCTCCCGCGAGGGCGCCGATTGCCGCGCCCACTCCCGCCGAACCGGCAACAATCGCCACCGACTTTTTAGTGGAACGACCGTGCCGCACCTCTTCGCGATAGGGCCGTGAGACGTAGGTGCGCCGTTCGACAGTTGTTCGCGGCTGCTCGACGTAGGTCGTCCGGCGCTCATCGTAGGTCTCCTGAACAGGGGGCTCCATTGCCTGCGGCTGTTGCTGGTAATCCATTGCGTTGCGTACGTAAATCGGACGGCGCACGCGGGAGTAGTACCCATCTTCGCGAACCATATCCGACTGGTATCCGCTCGATGACTGCGCGTAACCTGCCTGCGGCGCTCCGTAGCTGTTGAGCGGCTGCTGAGGAACACCGGAGTTAACGGGGTAATTGCTGGGCGCCGTTTCGCCTAACGCGGCCTGACCGAAAGCATTCTGAGCAGGCGCAACGGCCGACTCGCGGCGCGCCCACCCAACGGCAGCAAGACCCGCGACTACCACGACACCGGCCCCTATCGCCAGTGCTTTTCTATTGTTTGCAAACATATGAAATCCCCTCCGTTTATGAATAAGCGTTTTAATGGCCAAACTTGGCGTTTTAGTCTCTGGCATCACAATTGCACCCGTCTTGGTGACTTAACCAGGAGAAGTGACAATGACCGATGCATCCGTATTCCCAGACCGTCCAATGCGCCGAACGCCCTCAACCGGGCTAATTATCGGTGCCGTGGCTCTTCTTCTTATTTTAATATTGCTTCTCGTGTTCATGTTCGGATCGAACACCCTTTACCCGGTCCGGGTAGCCGGGAAATTTGGCTTCATTAATCATTCGGGCAAACTGATTGTCCAGCCGCAATATGAGGATGCCGGTGATTTCGAAGCTGGTTTGGCCCCGGTAGCACAGAACGGAAAGTGGGGTTATATCAATGGCAGGGGCGTGATGGCCATTGCTCCCCAGTTCGATATGGCCGATCCGTTTTCGGACGACGGTGTCGCGATGGTGGGTATTGGCGGGAAGTTGGGTTATATCGGGAAAGACGGGAAGTTCGTCCTCAATCCCCAATATGACGGGGCTGGTGAATTCGGGGAAGGCCGCGCTCCTATCGTGGTAAACGGCAAATGGGGCTATATCGATAAGAAAGGCACGATGGTAATTCAACCCCAATTCGATGAGGCCAACACCTTCTCCGACGGTCTGGCCGCGGTGCGCGTCGGCAATCGGCATGGCTATATCGATAAGAATGGCAAGCTGGCGATCAATCCGCAGTACGATATTGCGGGTAACTTCAGCGATGGCCGCGCTGTGATCAAGACCGGCGGCCGTTTCGGATACATCGACAAGAGCGGCAAGATCGCCATTCAGCCTCAGTTCGACGCCGCGGGCGATTTTGAAGACGGGCTGGCGCTTGTCTCTGTCGGCTCAAGGTTCGGTTACATAGACCGAAGCGGGAAAATTCAAATCAATCCTCAGTTTGAAAAAGCCGGCAACTTCGAGAACGGCCTGGCTCCGGTATGGCTGGCCAAT
>JAOAPQ010000541.1 GCA_025462965.1 Bryobacterales bacterium | reverse complement strand
AATGTGCTCGTAGCGGTATTTGCCGAGACCGGCAATCACTTTCCGCACGCGGTCGTAGACTTCGCGCACGTTCATCTCTTCGTTGTAACAGGGCGTGACTATGCTCAGTGATTTCATCTGGTTATTCATCGGACCTCAGCAAGCTCCGGGTCGGTTGCCGCGTTCTTAATTTCATACCAAGTGTACAGTTCCCGGTCGTCTGCGACGCGGTCATATTAATTCGCGCATCTTTATAAATGCTCGCCGAGGAGAGATGTGACAATGCTCACAGTTTTCACGGAGAGTCCTCTTATCTGGTGGTCATGCCGAAATGGACGGATGTTCCGCGATGCTATTTTTGGATTCTGATGGTTGCAACTCGCCTGCTTTTCTTAGGTTCACTAATGATCGCCGATACCTCGGCGTCGCCTGCGCCAGACTGGCAGACGTATGGAGGGAATCCCGAGGGGCAACACTACTCGATCCTGAAGCAGATAAACAGGAGCAATGTTCGAGAATTGCGGGTCGCCTGGACCTTTCATACCGGAACGTTGAAAAAGAGCGGCGCGTCAAACGCACGCGCAGCATTCGAAGCCAACCCGGTCCTCTGGGATAAAACTCTCTACCTGGCCACGCCATTTGACGAGATCATCGCATTGGACGCTGAGACTGGCAAGAAACGATGGTCTTTCGACCCAGGGGTGGATCGCAACGCCGAGATCAACATCGTTACTTCTCGCGGAGTCGCGCTCTGGCACTCTGCGACCAGGAACATCGCGAACTGTGCTCAGGCCCGCGTCTTCGTAGCAACATTGGATCGGCGTCTCCTGGCGGTCGACGCGCATACCGGTACGCCGTGTCGGGATTTCGGGAAGGATGGCTCAGTCGATCTGGCGCAAGGCGTCTTTCTGAAAGACCCTTTGTGGTACGAGTTTACATCGCCGCCAACCATTGTGGGCGACATTGTGGTCCTCGGTTCTACGTCAGGCGATAACCAAGCTGTTGAAGTACCGTCCGGCGCTGTTCGCGCGTTCGACGCCCGTACGGGTAAGCTGCTTTGGAGTTGGGAACCGCTCCCGTGGGCTCAGGGCAACCACCCCCGGACGGGCAGTGGAGGCGCCTGGTCCGTGATTTCCGCTGATTTAAAAAATGGACTGGTGTTCGTCCCGACGGGAAGTCCCAGCCTTGACTTCTATGGTGTCTACCGCCCGGGCGATAATCGTGACGCGAACTCAGTGGTAGCCCTGGAAACCGCCACGGGCAAACGCGTGTGGGGGTTCCAGGTTGTGCATCATGATCTCTGGGATTTCGATGTGGCGTCAGAGCCCCTGTTATTCGAATTTCGAGGCAAGACTCCCGCAGTCGCGGTTACTACAAAGATGGGCATGGTCTTTGTCCTGAACCGCCTGACGGGCCAGCCTCTTTTCCCTGTATTCGAACGGCCCGTGCCTCAATCGGACATCCCTGGCGAGAAGACCGCAGCAACCCAGCCGTTTTCAAGTTTGCCGCTATTATCTGACTTGACGCTCTCGCCCGACAGGGTGTTCGGTAAGAATGCGGAAGAGAGGAAATTCTGCCACGACAAAGTTGCCGCCTTAGTCAACAAGGGCATTTACACACCAATCGGATTAAAGACGACCCTGCTCTATCCGGGGAGTATCGGCGGCGTCAACTGGGGGTCTCCTGCGTTTGATCCCAAAACGGGCATAATGTTCGCCAATGTAAATCAAATTGCATTCGATGTACGCTTGGTGCCGCGTCAAGAATACTCATTGAGTTTTACGTCGCGGGTTCATCGTAAGGTCACGAGATATGCTGCGGCACTTGGGATACAAAGCTCCGACATTCCAGTGGAAAAAAGGTTTCCGGCCCCTGATGGAGCCGGACACGAGATGAGTATTCAAAACGGTTCTCCCTACTGGATTTTTCGGGAGAGTCTCTTAAGCCCAAGCGGACTTCCGTGCACCCCGCAGCCGTGGGGCTCATTAGTTGCACTCAACTTGAATACGGGGAAGAAGGAATGGTCGCGACCTCTGGGAACAATGATACCGGGGCGCGAAACGGGTTCGCTTAACCTCGGCGGGCCGATTGTCACAGGAGGCGGACTCGTGTTCTCCGCAGGTACTGTAGAGTCGCTTATTCGAGCGTATGATCAACGCGACGGGGCAGAGCTCTGGCGAGGATCTTTGCCCTTCCCCGCCCAATCCACACCAATGACCTACCAGATCGGGCGCAAGCAATACCTGGTTATCTGTGCCGGCGGCCATGGTGGGATAGGTACGCAGCAAGGTGATGCCGTCGTCGCTTTTGCCCTCCCATAGTGGTAGGAAACCACTATAGCGGTAGAATGGTCTGTAGAATCCGTTGAGGGCTTAATGGTGATTCAGACGGCAAAGGATTGGATCGTTAGTCGGGGGCCAGATAGCCTGATTGTCCAATCTATCCTCAAACTTCAGGCGCGCCTTAAGAAAGGACTCGACCTGAACTTTAGCGGTTCGTCAATAACGCTATCGCGAAAGGGACGGAAGATCATTATCCAAAAGCGTCACCTGGTTTACCTCCCACTCTTCATCAATGGATATGACGAGGCATTTCAGCTATTCGAACCGGTGTTTGTAGATGGAATAGAGACTCTTGACTGTTCCGTTCCAGCGCTTCGCACATATCGAGGAAGCGGACTATCGCTATATTGTGCTTCATTGCCCGAAGAAGATAGTATCGACATGTATACGCAGTTTCATAAGCCGGCTCCGGGTGAAGTTATCTGGGATGTCGGGGCTAATTCGGGCCTGACCGCTTATCAGTTCAGTAAGGCAGTTGGAAGCGGCGGTCGAGTGATTGCGTGGGAGCCGGATCCGTTCAACTTTTCGTACCTGCTCAAAAATATTGAACTGCATTCTCTCAACAACGTAACTGCAGTGAATAGAGCTTTAGCGGAATCGACGGGTACGGCCCTGTTCGATATGGATGGAAGCACCGGGGCCGGCCTTTCTGAGCACCTGGTTTACAGCGATGAAGCAAACCGGTCCGCTGTCGAAACGCTCTCTTTTGAGGACGGCTGCGCCCAATATGGTGTCCCAGCGTTTGTAAAGCTTGATATCGAAGGGGGCGAAGTAGGCGTGATACGTGGAGCTCTTCCCTTTCTGAAGGAAAATCGGAACATAGATTTTTCTATCGAGGCTCATAGGATGCGTGACGGAAGCTCAACCGAAGGACCTGTGACGTCCTTGCTTAGTTCCGTTGGATACTCCGTGGTTTCCTCTAAAGACGTCTATGGTCAGCAGTTCTTATCGGCAACTGCTCCACGAACCTAAGTGTCGAAGTTCAACAAGGCCGGATCGAAGACGGCTCTGTGGTTCTCATACCAGGTGTACAGGTCCCGAATGGCGTCCTCCATGTTCCGGAATTTGTAACTTCCGATTTCGGCTAACATGCGAGTGTTGTCGCCGCTGTATTCCATAGCTAAGCCTTCGCGCGCCACGTGAATCTCCGGTTTACTGCCGGAGATCGCGCCGGCTACCCGAGCCACCGTCCGGGCGAGCGAAAGGAGATCGTGTGTCTCGCCGCGGCAGACGTTGTAGGTGTGGTGCGCAGGCTGGTTTTCGATGAACCAGGCAGTCAGGCGGGCCAGATCATCGATGTAGAGGTAATCGAAGAACACATTCTGGCGAAGGGTGATCGGCATGCCGCTCAACGCCCGGCAGCAGGCATTAGAGATGAAACGGACTTCCCAGGCCTCATATTTGCCGAAGACGCCAAACAGGCGCAGGTTGTAGATTTTGGCGGCAGTTTCGGTGTACTTCGCGGCGACGTACTTGGCGAAACCGTAATCGTCGGCAGGAACGGACGAATCTAAATACGTTTCGGGCATGCGCGGCTGATAAGCCCGGCGATCGAACTCGGCGGCGGAGCCGAAGTGCAGCATTCGTCCATAGAGGTCCTGATTCCGGGCGAAGTTGAAGAACATCCGACAGTTGTTTTTGAAGAGATCGGGCGCGGTGGTTTTGCGGTTGGAGCGGCCGGTGGCGGTGTGCACTACGCTATCGAAGCGATGGTGCGCCAGGTATTCGCGGACGGCCACTTCATCGACGAGATCCAGCTCCTGGCGCGCAGGAGCGAAAATCTCGTAGCGATCGGCGAGCAGTTCGACCAAATTGCGGCCGATGAAGCCGGAACCGCCGGTGATGAGAACGCGGTGAGACATCTGTCGCAGGGCCGTTCCTAGTCGACCGGCGGCACGATCATGTTGGCCAGGAACTCTTCACGCGGCAGGAACGGGAAGAGGTCTTCGAGCGGTTTGGAAACGAACGACCCATCGGGAAGCTGCTTCGAAGAAAGGCGCGGGCCGCGCACCTCTTCCGGAATCACGCGAACGTCGCAGACCACGGGGCCAGGCATATCGAGGACTCTGCGGATTTGCGCTTGCAGCTCCGTCTGATCATCTATGACGACCGACTTGATCCCATATGAGCACGCCACTTTGGAAAGATCCGGAACCGTCAGGCCAGTGGTTTTATCCGCCCCGATGTTGGACTGGCCGAAATATGCTTTCTGCGACGCGCGGATAGATGCGTAACCGTCATTGTTCAGCACGAAGAACTTGCAGGGAAGATTGAGGCGAGCGACCGTTTCGAGTTCCTGGATGTTGAACTGAAAGCCTCCATCGCCATCCACGCAGATAGTCCGGCGGCGACCGAGCGCGACGCTAACGGCTATGCTGGCCGGCAGTCCGAATCCCATGGAACCGAGGCCGGCGGTATGGAACACGCGCTGGCCGGCGCGAGTGGGATAGGTGAAGATGAAGATCTCGATGCCGCTCCCGGAACTGCCGGAAACCACGCCATCGCCCGGGTCCACTTCGCGGCTGAGCGTTTCGGCGAGATTGTAGATGCTGACCGGGCCGGGCTTGCGGTGTTCTTCGGTCACGAGCGGATAGCGCTCCTGCCAGTCCTTCACACGCTGCTTCCAGGCGGACCGGTCTTTTTTCTGAACGGTATCCTTCTGGTTCAACATTTCACGCAGGAAGTCTCCGGCGTCGGCGCAGATTTCGGTGTTTAAGGTCCCATTCAGCTTTGCGATTTCAGCGGCATCGACATCCACCATGGCTTTATAGGCGCCGCGCGCCAGATTTTTCGGAGCGAAGCCCGTGAGCGCGTTGTCCATGCGGGCGCCCAGGATCAGCAGAAAATCGCAGTTTTGAATGGTGAAGTTGGCCCCGCGGGCTGCAAGCGAGCCGGGCCGGCCGGCGAAAAGCGGGTCGTCACTGGAAATGATGTCGCTAGCGCACCATGTGGCGGCGGTCGGTATTTCGAGCAGGTCGACCACCTTTCGCCATTCGGGTACAGCACGGGCCAGCCGGACACCGTTGCCGATCATCAGCAGCGGACGCTCGGAAGCGTTGAAGCGTTCAATCACCTCGCGGGCGAGCGGAGTGAGATCGACGGTCGAATGCGCGCCGAGTTCGGCAGGGTCGAAAGACTTCAGGGTGTCGCAATCGATGGGCGCAGCCTGCACGTCGATCGGAATATCGATCCACACGGGTCCGGGCCGGCCGGTGAGCGCCAGATGGACGGCCTTTTCGAGGTGATAACGGATGCTTTCCGGATCCTCGATGGTGACAGCGTACTTAGTGAGCGGCTTGACGATCGAAACGATATCGATCTCCTGCGGCCCAAGCTGGCGTACTCCAAGCGGCGTGCCATCGGGTTTGAACATGCG
>JAOAPQ010000518.1 GCA_025462965.1 Bryobacterales bacterium | reverse complement strand
TCTGGGGACGTGCCGGTGTGGCGGCCGGGCCGGATGGAACCATCTATGCGGAAACGGGCGACGGTCCCTACGATCCTGCTACCTCCAAATACGGTGACGCGTTTGTCGCTCTCTCGCCTAAAGACTTGAAGTTGAAGGATTACTATACTCCTTCGAACTGGCCGTGGCTCAACCGGAAAGACCTGGACCTGGGATGCCTGAGCCCAGCCGCTTTCCGCTACAAGAACCGGGATCTGATCGCCGGCGGCGGTAAGGAAGGGCGCCTGGTTCTGCTGGACGCGAAGTCGATGGGTGGAAAGACGCATGATAACGCGCTCTTCCGCAGCCCCGTCTATTCGAACGAGGATCTCTATTCCGCCGGCCGCGGTTTCTGGGGTTCTCTCACCACCTGGGAGGACGACAAGGGAACCCGCTGGCTCTACGCTCCGGGCTGGGGTCCCGTCCATTCGAAAGCCCCCGCGTTCCCCGTGAAGAATGGCCCCGTTACCGAAGGTGGGCTAATGGCGTTCAAACTCGAGGAGAAGGAAGGCAAGCCCGTCCTGACGCCTGCATGGATTTCCCGCAACATGAATGTTCCCGAACCCGCCATCGTGGCGAATGGCGTCGTCTACCTGGTCTCCAGTGGAGAGAACACACTGCAGGCCGATAGCGAAGGCCGTCTGATGAATTCAGAGCAGCGGATAAAAACCTCACCCGGACACGCCATTCTCTATGCGCTCGATGCGGAAACGGGTAAAGAGCTCTATAACAGCGGCGATACCATGCCCGCAATCGCCCACTTCAGCGGAATCGCCATCTCAAACGGCCGCGTCTTCGTGACCACTCTCGATTCCAACCTGTACTCGTTCGGCTTGGACGAACAATAGGACCATGCCATCGCCGCGGAGCGAGATGTTTCTCACGCTTTCGCCGAGCGAGCACGAAACGACTGCAAGAAGAGGCTACACTCCAAAGATAGGAGAAAAGATTGGCAGTGGTGTGCCCCGCGTGCAAGACGGAAACGCCGGCGAATGTGGATTCGTGCAGGCTCTGCGGGGAATCCTTGCGTCCACGGTCACCCGATCAGGCGCATTCCTCCGGTAGCCGAGATGTGTCCACTGCGCCGCTCGAAGCCACAGTCGCGTTCGACCGGCCGTCGCCACCGGTTTCCCTCGACCTTGAACCCGGGTCCGACTTCGGCTCCCGCTATCGAATTGAAAGGCTGCTCGGAGCCGGGGGCATGGGCAAAGTCTATCTCGCGTACGACCGGGAGATCGACCGCAAAGTTGCCCTGAAACTGGTGCGGCCCGAATACGCGTCGGAACCGAAGATGATGGCGCGCTTCCGCCAGGAACTCCAGCTCGCCAGCCGCGTCTCGCATCGCAACATCGTCCGTATCCACGACTTGGGCGATGTGCAAGGCGTCAAATTCATCTCGATGGCTTACATCGATGGCGTCGATCTCCACGAGATCGTCTGCAACGAAGGCCGCCTTTCATTTCCTCGCGTGCTCGACATCGCCCGCCAGTTGTGCGCGGCGCTCGATGCCGCTCACTCCGAAGGAGTTGTTCATCGTGATTTGAAGCCCCGGAACATCCTGGTCGATAGGATCGGTCACGTCTGCATATCGGATTTCGGTCTGGCAAAGTCCATCTATGAAGACTCCGCCGCTTCCATCACGCGAACCAACGAGTTTCTCGGTACCCCTCTTTACATGTCGCCGGAGCAGATCGAAGCTCAGGACGTCGATCATCGGAGCGATCTCTATTCGCTCGGCCTCATCCTTTATGAGATAGTCACCGGCGATCTGCCCTTCAGCGGCAGATCGTCCCTGCAAGTCATGCATTCCCGCATGACGCAAGCGCCAAAAGACCCCAAGGTCCTTGTTCCGGATCTCCCCGACTGGTTCACCGCCATCATTGCCAAGTGCCTTGCGAAGGATCCGAAGATGCGCTACCAGAGTGCGTCCGAAATCCTTCGCGACCTGGATGCCGGGAAGGCGCCGAAACGCTCGTTCAAGGATCGTCTCCCGCGTCCCAGCCGCACTTGGGCTCTCGTGGCCGCCTCCGCGCTGATAGCAGCCTGCGTCACCGTGGCGATACCTGCGCTCCGGGAACGGATCTTCTCTCATAATGCTGGTTCCGCTCCGGCTACGTACCTCGCCGTTCTGCCGTTCAAGCCTCTCGGCGACAGCCCGGAGTTGAAATACCGGTCCGAAGGCGTGGTGGAGGCCCTCGGTGCCAAGCTGTTCTCCTTGAAAGAGGTGCATCTCATTTCACCGAGTGTCGTTGATCGCGCGAACAAATCAGTTCCTCTCGATCAACTCGCCCGGGACCTTGGCGCGAACCTGCTCCTGCATGGCACCGTTCAACTCGCCTCCGGCCATCTGGAGTTGGTCGTTTCCCTCTGGGATGCGGCGAAAAAGAACGAGATCTGGCGCAAGTCGTTTGAGTGCCTGCCCGACAGTCTGCTCGCCACCGAGGACAACATATACAACGCGCTGGTCGACAAACTTGATGTCAAACTGTCCGACGCCGAAGTTGCGCGCGGCGCTGCGCGTCCCACTGAAGACAGCGCGGCGTACGACCTTTATCTTCGCGGCCGGAGCCTGATGCGCGGCAAAGCCGACGTCGCCACCTACACTTCCGCGCTCGCGCTCTTCGATTCAGCTATCGCGAAGGACTACCGTTTCGCGCGCGCCTACGCCGGTATGGCGGAGGGCAACTTCGCCCTGTATCGTCTGACCAAAGATCCGAGTTGGATGCAGAAAGGCGTCGCCGCCGCCCAGCATGCCGAGGATCTTGACCGCCAATTGCCGGAAGTACATCTCGCCGCCGGCATAGCGTACTTCGATACCGGTAAGACTCCCGAAGCAATCGCCGAGTTCCGGCAGGCTATCGCGCTTGCCCCGAACTCCGATGACTCTTACCGGCGTCTGGGATCCGCGTACCTGCGCATCGGCAAGCTTGATCTTGCCCTCGAGAACTACGGCAAAGCGGTCCAGATAAACCCATACAATTGGCGGAATTACAACCAACTCGGCGCCGCTTACCTGAAGATTCACGACCGGCCCAAAGCGCTCGCGGCGTTCCAGAGGGTCACTCAACTACAGCCTGATTACGCGGGTGGCTACGCCAACATGGGCTACGTGTATTACACGTCAGGCGATTGGGATAAATGCGGGCCGCAATTCCGGAAGGCGCTTGAACTGCAGAAATCTACCGAGAATTACCGGAACCTGGGTGTCTTCACACTGTATAGCGGCAAAGCCGCAGAGGCCGTACAGTTGCTTGAACAGGCAGCCCTGCTTGGCCGGGATGACCAGTTGAACTTCTCTAACCTCGGCGACGCCTATTTCGTTACCGGCCAGACTGACAAAGCCGTCTCTGCTTATAAGAAAGCTATTGACCTGGCGTATAGAGCATTCAGGCTGAATCCCAAGGATGGTCCGATGCTCAGCAGCATTGCGGTAAACTACGCGAAAACCGGCGATACGCAGCAGGCCGAAACATTCATTCACAGAGCCCGGGCGATCGATCCATCGGACAATCAGATTGCCTACGGCGAGGCCATTGTCGAACAGTTGGCGGGCCATACCGGCGAGGCGCTCAAGGCATTGGGCGAGAGCATCAAGCTCGGATATCCCGCCAGAGTAGCGGCGCACGAGCCATACTTCAAATCGCTAGGAGCCAATCCGGAATTTCAGAAACTTACGGCCGCCCGCGGCTAAAGCAGTCACGCCAAATGCCCCGAGCATCAGGAAGATCGTCGCGGGCTCCGGCATGGTGACGACGGTATCCGTACTGGTCCCGGACAGCGTCTCACCGGGAGTGAAGTTCGTCGCGGTCAGGAAGAACCCCTGGTTGTTCGCGATACCGGGGCCGCCCGAAAATGAGAAGCTGACGAGATCAGTGGCACGATCAATGGTGGCGGAGCACGATGCAAAAATGGCATCGGGACTGCACCCAACCAGCGTGATGCCATCCGCAGGGCCGGTGATCAGCAAATTCAGAAACGTGAAGCCGCTTACATTCAGGTAGTCCGAGGAAAAAAAGCCGGCCTGGTCCACAGTGAAGCTGAAATGTGGGGGGTTGGTGGTCAGGAGTTCAGTGGGATCTGTCCCGGAAAGCATGATTTCTGCCGCTGGAAGAGCCAGCGCACACAGAAACAATACGCTGATGAAGCGAAAAACTCGGTCCATAGGTCGCGCCATAGTAAGTCAATTATGGGGGTGGAACAACGGTCGCGAGCGACCTATGTTACGCCGTAACTAGACTAAGTGTTAGCTTTCACCCCTGGGGCGAGGTGTAACTGTGAGATTTATTCGGTTCAGAACGGGAATGAGCCTCGGCGAGGCGGATGAAGGTAGTTAGAAGCCCATTACCGCCGCTGCCTTACCTCCTTCCGCTCGACGTTGCCGCCTGGTACCCGCAGGTTGCCGCTTTCTTCATCGCTTCCATGCCTTCCTGCACCGAAAGCAAGGGAGTCGTCTTGACGTCCTTGCATGCACCGCCCGCGGCAATTGCCATCGCGAATGCGGCAGCAGCCACACTGTCCGGCATTTCTACAACGCCGATTACGTCGTAGTTTCCAAACGAAAGCCAAAAGCGTTCCATTGTTCCGCCCAGCTTCTTGACCGCGCTCTCAACAGCTTGAGCGCGGTCCTGCGGGTTCTGTATCAGTACAGCCCAAGTTTCCGGTGTGTAAGAGATCTGGAGCAAATAGTGAGCCATGAGATTTCTCCTTCGAGCGATCATATACGAAGCCCGGCGTTGCCGCTACTCCGCCGGTTCAAGCCTGCATAGCCTGCGGCTTCCGTTCGCGATATACTTCCCGCGGTGAGGACCACGCTATGTCAGCTACGACTCGCAGCGCTCTTTCCGCCGGATTGACCCTAATTCTGCTGACACTTGCCGGTTGCGCAAGTTCGCGGCACAATCCCAACGAGAAATATGTCCTGATTGCGACTAACATCAAGCTTCCGTACTGGCAGGCCGCTCAGGCGGGCTTAACAAAGGCTGGTCGCCAACTCGACGTGAAGACCGACCTCGTCGGACCCGACACCTACAACCCGCAAGCGCAACATGAGGAATTTCAGAAATTGCTTCGGAGTAAACCGACCGGTATCCTCATCTCCGCCGGCGATGCCAAGCTGATGCAGCCGGATATCGATCAGGCTGTCTCTCTGGGGGTGCCGGTCGTCACGATGGATTCCGATGCTGAAAACAGTAGACGCCTGCTGTTCATCGGTACGGACAACTACAAAGCGGGCACGATGACGGCAAAAGTCATTGCGAAAGAATTGCGGGGGAAGGGCAACGTCGTTGTCTATACAATGCCGGACCAGCCGAACCTTTACCAACGCCTACGCGGTTATCAGGACGTCGTGGCCGCGTATCCGGGAGTCAAGGTCACCAGGGTTGTCGATATCAAAGGGGATTCCCGAGTGGCATTCGACGTGACCAAGGAGATTCTGGACAACGGCAGCGGGAAGGTGGATGCGTTTGTCTGCCTGGAGGCCATTGCATGCCCGGAGGTGGCCGACGTCCTGAACCGCTACCATGTCATGCGTAAGGTTGTCGTTGCGATGGACACCGATCCCCGCACACTTGAGTGGATTCAGAAAGGGGTGATCACCGCTACGATCGGTCAAAAGCCATTCACCATGGCGTACTTCGGTGTGAAGATGCTCGACGATGTGCACCACCAGAGCACAGGTTCGCACGATACGAACGGTGAACAGGATCCCTTTTCCCGAATCCCGTCATTTGTCGACACGGGAGCAACCCTGATCGACAAGAACAACGTGGATACCTTCCTGAAAAGACAGCAAACGGAAACAAAGTCGTGAGTCGCGACCGGAGCTTGAAGTAGGGCTTATTTACCTCTCGGAAACATCCGTGAACTTGTAGAGCGTGTCGACCGCATCCATCGGCTTTCCATCCGCCTCCACGTACGGATAGATGAAATAGTTCAGCGGGGCAGACGCCTGGCGGGGCGCAAGCATCAGATCGCGGCCACGCGTGAACTGGACGCGGTTCTCGTCGTGCGCGCCAAAGAAATATTCACGCCTGGCTGGGTCCTTGGCGGCTTCGGAGGCGTCGATGGGAACCCATCCAATGCCGTTCGCATAAAACTCGGCCCAGCAGTGATAACCCGA
>JAOAPQ010000490.1 GCA_025462965.1 Bryobacterales bacterium | reverse complement strand
CAACCACGTTTCCGCCGTGCTCCCGAATGCCTTGGTTAGCCGGATAGCCATCTCCGGGCTGATACCTGACTTACCGTTGACGATGTTATTAAGTGTTTGCCGCGTAACTCCGAGAACCTTTGCCCCTGCCGTCACGGACAGGCCTAAAGGCTCAAGGCAATCACGCCTGATAACACGACCGGGATGTACGGGGTTTTTTGATGGGCATGCCGCTTCGTACTTTCCTAGTTTCGTGTCTCCGAAATTCCTTGCGGTTTCGCTGGGACACGCGGCGACCAGCCGCGTTTCTCGGTGCGACATCAAAAGACGCGGCTGATCACCGCATCTCCGGTCACTAGCAAAGGTTGGAGCTTAACCCGCCCCCACCTCCACCTCGATCACGCGAACCTCCGGCGACCGCGTTGCTTGCGGCGGTTCGAAATGCACTTCCAGCGCTTCCTTCAGGTTGGCAAGAGCCTCTGCCTCAGTCTCGCCCAGGCTGGCGATGTCGACTTCCAAACACTGGGAAACGTACCAGTTCCCATCACGCCAAACGGTCGCAGCGAAGGGTCGCTTCATCACCTCATTGTTTCACGGGCAAGGTTTGCTGTTGGTACCGGTTCAATCGTAAACGAAGTGCAGCACCGTTTTCAGATCCGCCCAGGCTTCCGCGCTTCGCGTTCTGGTTGTACGGTCGTAGATACCTTCAATCTCATAAAAACGGCCAGAACGCCGAATCAAAAGGCCATAGTCCTTCTGATAACAGCCTCTCTCTATGCCATCTACTGCCATTAACTTTCATCGAGTTAGCTTATGTGAATGAGATTCCGAGTTAAGGAAATCCAGACACAAATCTGACAAACATCTGAAGATGAGAGTTACACCAAGCCCAACAAGTACTGCCTCCGCAGGTCGAATAAGTTAGTCCAGTATTCACGCGCTTATATCACAAAACGGCGGTATTGCGAAGGATATCTGCAGTCTGTTAGAATCCCACAAACATGAATGCACCTTTCGTCCGTCGATTGAGAGCTCGTCTCGGAAACGGTACGAGGCTATACCTTACCGAATGGAAAGACGGAACTTGGTCCTATTCTATTTTTGGGACTAAAAATGGTGAAGCCATCAGAGTGTCGTCAGATGAAGGCTTACCATCAAAAGATGATGCCCAGCATGCCGCATTGAACGCAGCCCTTGACTTATTCAAGGGTAACAAGGAGGGTATCCCGGAACGCCTTGAGTGGGAGGTCATGAAACCCCGTACTCTTAAGGGGCGCACCGAGACTACGACTACAACCACCACGCAGGTTGTGGTTGATAAAAACCGCGCCGCGTCTTTCGCCCAATTTGTTGCCGCAACATTAGGGCTCCTTGCCGCCGCCGGCGCCACGCTCTTCTACGGCACTACGTTTTCCCACCCGCCAAGTGAGTATGCCGTACTCAACGAGCAAAACAAGAAGCAACAAGCGCAAATAGAGATTCTGGATAAGACCCTGAGATCCCTGAATGGTAAGCTGTCAGCGGTATCACAGTCTCTTAAAGCAAATCCCGCGAACAGCAAGCTACTTGAAACCATTAGCGGGGTAGAGATAGATATCAAGGATTTAAAGCGGAGACTGTCCAGCTTTGAGATTTCAATAGGGGACGACCCGGCCAAACGTGTGGCCGCATTGCTGCTACGAAAAGACCTTGACACTGCAACAGATAAAGAAAAATCGGATATCGCCATTCTTCAAGGCCAATTTAGCCAAACGTTCGACACAATGAAGTGGCTAATCGCGCTTCTCGGGGGCGGGATCGTGGCTGGTATAGTCTCGACGTGGCTCAGTCGACCAAAACAGCAATGACGCCGTATGAATATCTAAATCTAAATCACCGAGGCGGTCAGTATACGACTAGGGTTAATAGTGTCAGTTGTCAAGAACGATTATCAACGGCAATCCGCTCAATCGTAAACGAAGTGCAGCACCGTTTTCAGATCCTCCCAGGCTTCGCGCTTCGCGTTCTGGTTATACGGCCGCAGCAGGTACGAAGGGTGGTACGTCACCATCAACGGAATATCTTTCCACTTGTGCCATTTGCCGCGCAGTCGCGTGACCCCGTCCTTGCCGCCGAGCAGCGCTTTGGCCGCCGTAGATCCCAGCGCGCAGATCGCCTTCGGATTGATGGCGCTAATCTGACGGAACAGGAACTGTCCGCAAGTCGCCATTTCGTCCGCTTCAGGAGTCCGGTTCTCAGGCGGTCGGCACTTCACCACGTTACAGATATAAACATCCGAACGCACAATCGGAATGCCTTCCTTCTTCGAAGTCCCTTCAATCATCTGCGTGAGCAACTGGCCCGCGCGCCCGACGAACGGAATGCCTTGCGCGTCCTCATCCGCTCCCGGCCCCTCGCCGACAAAGACCAGTTTCGCCCGCTCATTACCCACGCCGAAGACGATCTTGTTCCGGGCCTCATGCAAACGGCAGCGGCGGCATTCGCCGATATCCTGCTGGATCGCAAGGAGCGTATCGTTTGCGGGCGCCATACTGGGCAGGACATCGCTCGGCAGCGTCGGGGAAATCACCGGTAGAGACACTGCCTCGGGCGCCGTCGAAATTCTTCCGGACTCCCGCTTATAAATCTCGGTGAAGCCCAAATCGCGGAAGTATTCGAGGCGGCGGCGGATTTCGTCAGTCTCCATGAGCGCTCATCGCGAGGCGTAGCTTCAGGACCTGGTCGAAGATCTTCTCGGCCACTTCGCGCTTGGAAGCGCGGGGCAGCGAAATCGTCTCGCCTGTGCGAAGCGCAAGCATCACTTCGTTCGTATCCGACTCGACGGCCGCGGCGAGATTCGCGACAATCATGTCGCAGTTCTTGCTCTCCAGCTTCCGCTCAGCTTCCTGCTTCAGGTTCTCTGTTTCGGCGGCGAATCCGATGAGCACGCGGTCGCCCTTCTTTCGGCCAAGTTCCGCGAGAATGTCCGGCGTGGGATCGAATTCCAGTGAAAGACGCGCGGCGGTTTTCTTGATCTTCTGCTGCGATACGTTGGCCACACGGTAGTCGGCCACAGCGGCGCACTTGACGATGATCGTTGCGCCCTCAAGGTGAGCAAATACGGCATCGCGCATCTCGACCGCCGTGCGCACGGCGATGACCTCCGCCTTCGCGGGCGGCTTCAGATTCACCGGCCCGGAGACCAGAATCACTTTCGCGCCGCGATTCAATGCCGCCTCCGCGAGCGCGTACCCCATTTTGCCGCTGGAGCGGTTGGAAAGGTAGCGAACCGGATCGATCGGCTCCTGTGTCGGACCCGCGGTGATCAGAATCGTTTCGCCCTCCAGATCGCTCTTGGGCGTGATAGCGGCGACGATATCTTCCGGTTCGGCAAGGCGCCCCGGTCCCGTGGTTCCGCAAGCAAGAAACCCGTCGCCGGGGGAAACAATCTTCGCGCCGCGCGATTCCAGCAGCGCCAGATTAGCCTGCGTCGCCGGATGGCTCCACATGTTGTCGTTCATGGACGGCGCCAGAACCACGTTGCCTGTGAAGGCCAGGTACATAGTGGAGAGGAAATCGTCCGCATGGCCGTTCGCAAGACGCGCGAGAATCCCGGCCGTCGCGGGCGCGATCAGCAGCAGATCGTGCTCTCGCGCTACTTCGATGTGCTCGACGTAGCTGGATTCGGAGAAAAGCTCCGTGATTACTTTCTTACCCGTAAGTGTAGAAAACGTGAGCGGCCGGATGAATTCCTGAGCGGAAGCTGTCAGCACCGCTTGCACCTCGTGGCCGGCCTTCACCAGCAGACGCGCCACCTCAGCGGATTTGTAAGCGGCGATGCCGCCCCCGACGGCCAAAACGATTCTCATACTCCGCTAGTGAGCGTGGGACAGGCCATCGTTTTTCGCGGCCCGTCGCCCTCCCGACCCCCCGACCCTAAATCGCCTCGGGCGGCAAAGCGTCCAGCGCCGCCTGCTCTTCCGGCGAGAGCGTCAACTCGTACTTCACCAGGCCTCGGCGCACTTCTTCGGTCGCAATGACCGTTGCCTTCTTCGAGGACGTCGGGAGCGACGGCCGCGCGCCTC
>JAOAPQ010000472.1 GCA_025462965.1 Bryobacterales bacterium | reverse complement strand
ATAATCCCCGGTTATGGAATGGCGGTCGCGCAGGCCCAGCATAAGTTGCGGGAGCTTCACGATGCTCTCCTGAAGCGCGGCGTGGACGTGCGGTTTGCGATTCACCCGGTGGCGGGGAGGATGCCTGGGCACATGAACGTACTGCTTGCCGAGGCGGATGTTCCTTACGACAAGCTGATGGAAATGGACGAAATCAATCCGGAGTTCGCGAGGGCGGATGTCGCGCTGGTGATTGGCGCGAACGATGTCGTGAACCCGGCGGCGAAAAATGACAAGAACAGCCCGATCGCCGGCATGCCGATTCTGGATGCCTATAAGGCGCGTACGGTGATGGTAATCAAGCGGAGCATGAACCCGGGTTTCGCGGGCATCGACAACGAGCTCTACTACATGGAGAACACGCTGATGCTCTTCGGCGATGCGAAGGTGTTCGTCGGGAGCTTAGTGAAGGAACTCGCCGAGCTGGTTCACGCTTAGGAACTTTATTCCACCCGATAATTGGGCGCTTCTTTGGTGATAATCACATCGTGTACGTGGCTTTCGCGCAAGCCCGCCGGAGAAACACGCAGGAACCGGGCCGTTTCCTGAAGCGTAGCGATGTCCTGGGCTCCGCAGTAGCCCATGCCGGCTCTCAGGCCGCCGACTAACTGATAAACCAGGTCCGAAAGAGGGCCCTTCGACGCCACCCGGCCTTCGATGCCTTCCGGGACCAGTTTCGCATTCGGATCGAGCGAGTAGCGGTCCGTATTGCCCTTCGCCATAGCCCCTAGCGAGCCCATACCGCGATAGGTCTTGAACGTGCGGCCCTGATACAGGATCGTTTCGCCGGGACTTTCATCAGTACCGGCGAGAAGGCTGCCGATCATCACACAATCCGCGCCGGACGCAATTGCCTTGGTAATATCGCCTGAGAACTTGATGCCGCCATCCGCAATCAGCGGCACGTCCGCGTTGCGCGTGGCGCGGCTGCATTCCGTAATGGCGGTGATCTGCGGAACGCCCGTGCCCGAGACGACTCGCGTGGTGCAGATGGACCCGGGGCCGATCCCGACCTTGATGCCATCCACACCCAGGCCGATCAATTCACACGCGGCCTCGTAAGTCGCAATATTCCCTGTAATGAGTTGAACTTCGGGCAGAGCCTTCTTGATCGCCTTTACCGCCTGGATGACCCGCAGACTGTGGCCGTGGGCGGTATCGATCGCAATCACGTCCACCTTGCGGCGCACCAGTTCCTGCGCGCGCTCCATGAAGTCGCCCGTCGCGCCGATAGCGGCGCCGACGCGAAGGCGGCCCTGGTCGTCCTTCGCGGCGTTCGGATATTTCAGTTTCTTCTGGATGTCTTTGACGGTGATCAGCCCTTTCAGTGCGTAATTGTCATCGACGACAAGTAGCTTTTCGACGCGATGGCGATGGAGGATGGCCTCGGCCTGTTCGAGCGTGGTGCCAACCGGGACCGTGATCAGGTCCTCCTTGGTCATCACGTCGGAAATCGGAATATCCGTGCGCGTTTCGAACCGGAGATCGCGGTTGGTCAGGATGCCGACGAGCCTGCCCTGGTGCGTCACAGGCACGCCCGAGATGCGGTAACGCTCCATGAGGGCGAGCGCGTCGGAGATTTTCTTGTCCGGTTCGATCGTTACAGGGTCCACGATCATGCCGCTTTCACTGCGCTTTACGCGGTCCACCTCTTCGACCTGGCGATCGATGGACATGTTGCGGTGAATGAAGCCAATGCCGCCCTGCTGGGCGAGGGCGATGGCGAGATGCGATTCGGTAACTGTATCCATCGCGGCGCTGACGATGGGGATGTTGAGCGGAATCTTGCGGGTGAGGCGCGTGCGGGTGTCGGTTTCCGCTGGAAGGACTTCGCTTCGCGCAGGTACGAGAAGGATATCGTCGAAGGTGAGGCCTTCGGGGATGACGCTCTGGATCATATTTATACTACTAGTTTACAGGTGCGTCTAGTTCGTGATGTCGTGCGTCGTGCTCTGGTCGTGAACCGGATCGTAGAGCTTCTTCCATTCGGCGTGCGCGGGGGCCTGGACGTAGTCTTCTAAGGCCTTGCGGTCCGCGAATTCCATGACGAAAGCTGCGCTGTAATCGCTCGGCTGTACCTTGATGGATTTGAGCCAGACGCGTTTAATCCCGGGATAATTCTGCGCCATGGTCCGTACGCCGTCAAGCGCGGCCTGCCGCTGCGCCGGCGTGGAGTCTTTGGTCCAGCGCACCGTGACGACATGGAGGACTGTGGAGGGCGCTTCGAACGTTTTCTGCCCCACGAGGAGGCCGGCGACGAAAACCGTCGCGATCAGTAGTACTTTCTTCATTGTTCCAGTCTAAGCTGTTCCCTTGGATCGGATTCGGTCCGACGCACAATTCGGTCCGGGTATATTCGGATCATGCCGTCCGAGCCCATTTGGGAGAAGTACGCCGACCAGTTTCCGATCCGTGAGCACCTGGTCTATCTGAATCACGCCGGCGTCGCGCCGTTGTGCCGAAGAGCCGCGCAAGCGATGCGCGATCTGGCTGACGACGCGCTGCAATACGGAAGCTGGCATTACGAGCGGTGGCTGGCCGCCTATCAAGGACTGCGGCTCTCGGCCGCAAAAATGATCAACGCGAAACCCTGCGAGATCGCCATCGTAAAGAACACATCGGAAGGAATTGCAATTGTGGCCGGCGGCATTCCATGGCGCGCGGGCGACAGGGTGGTCGCCTTTTTGGAGGAATTTCCGTCTAATTACTATCCCTGGAAGCGGCTCGAATCGCGGGGCGTGGAAGTGCGCTGGCTCTCGGTTTTCGATCCGCTGGAAAAAATCGAGGAAGCCTGTCGCGGGGCCCGGCTGCTCGCCATCAGCTTCGTCCAGTATCTGAGCGGCTACCGCGTGGATCTGAACGCCATCGGCGAAATCTGCGCCCGGCACGGGTGCTTGTTCTTTGTGGATGCGATCCAGGGTCTTGGCGCATTTTCGCTGGATGTCCGGGCCGCGAAGGTTGCCGCGCTTTCGGCCGACGGTCACAAGTGGCTGCTCGGTCCGGAAGGGTGCGGCGTGATGTACATCCGCGAAGACGTGCAGGATCAGGTGGAACCGGTGGAGTTTGGCTGGACCAACACGGCGCAATTCAATGATTATTCTTCGCGCGATATGGCGCTGCGCCAGAACGCCGGGAGGTACGAGTGCGGGACTCTGAACACGATCGGGTGCTTCGGCTTGCAGGCTTCTATGGATTTCCTGCTGGAGGTGGGTGTTGAGAATGTCGGGCGGGCAGTGCAGGAGCGCGCGGACCAGGTGTGGGCAGGCGTGAAGCAGCTTGGCTGGGAATTAATGTGCGAACGCACTCCGGAAACCGGCGCCGGGATCGTCAGTTTTCGCAAGCCGGGCGTGCCTTGCCACATCATCGTAAGACACTTGAAAGAACATAGCTTTATGGCGGCGCCCCGGCAGGGATGGGTGCGCGTTTCGCCTCATTTTTACATCGCGCCAGGTGAAGTGGAACGGCTAATCGATGCGCTCAGGAAATCGCCGTTATAAACTTGTACGCGACTATGATTCACTTGGGCTGCGTGACTTACAACGTGCTGAAAGACATGGATCTCGAGACCATGATCGTTACTCTCGAGAAGACCGGTTACTCGGCGGTTGAGCTTCGGACGGGGCACAAGCACGGAGTGGAACCGAGCCTTTCCGCCCCCGAGCGCACGCGGGTCGCCGAGCGCTTCCGCCGCAGCAAGGTGCGGCTATTGAGCTTCGGGTCTACTTGCGAATTCGAATCGCCCGACCCGGCGGTTCGGCGGCAGAACATCGACACGGCCAAGACATTCATCGATTTGGCGCACGATACGGGGGCCTTAGCCGTGAAGGTTCGCCCCAACGGGCCTTTTCCGAAGGCCGTTTCGCATGAGACGACGATTCAAAACATCGGCGTGTCGCTGCATGAACTGGGCGAGTACGGCGCGGGGCGCGGCGTCGAGATCTGGCTGGAGGTGCACGGGCGCGAGACGCAGGAGTCCCCGGTTGCCGCGGCCATCATGCGTGCCGCGAAGCACGACCATGTGGGGCTGTGCTGGAATTCGAATCCGACGGATGTGGTGAACGGCTCCGTGAAGACAAGCTTTGAACTGCTGCGGCCATGGCTTCGGAACGCGCATATCAACGACCTGGATAACAACTATCCGTGGCGCGAACTATTCGCGCTGATGAACGGCTCTGGCTACGACCGGTATACGCTTTGCGAATGCGCCGAGAGCCCGCAACCGGAGCGTTTCCTGTCTTATTACCGGGCGCTCTGGAGGGAACTCAATCGCAAGTAATGCGGCGGCCTTCCTTACGATACGCGCCGGTCAGCACGATGCGGATCGCTTCGCTATAAATGCGATGTTCTTCTTTTAGAATGCGTTCCGACAAAGTTTCCGCTGTGTCGTTGTCCAGAACCGGAACGGCAGCCTGCAGGATGATCGGCCCGGAGTCCAGTTGCTCGTCCACGAAATGAACCGTACAGCCCGCGATTTTTACGCCGTGGGCGATGGCCTGATGCTGGGCGTCCAAACCGGGGAATGCCGGCAGAAGCGATGGGTGGATGTTCAGGATGCGTCCGGGGAATGCCTGCACGAACGCGTTGCTCAGCAGGCGCATATAACCCGCCAGGCAGACGAGTTCCGCGCCATGTTGCGCCAGCGCTTCGATCAGTACCCGATCATACGCCTCGCGTTCCCTGCCCTGCGCCGGAATGGCAAGCGTCGGAAACCCGCGTTGCCGCGCGATCTCGAGCCCGGGCGCGCCGGCGCGGTTGCTGATCACAACCGCAATCTCGGCATCAAGCCGCCCCGACGCTATGCTTTCCGCGATGGCTACGAAGTTCGACCCGCGCCCCGAGAGCAGAATACCGATACGCCTCACCGGTACTGAACCCGTTTGGCTCCGCGCTTCTGAACGACGACTTCGCCCACGATATGAGGCGTCTCGCCGAGTTTCTTGAGTATCTTGAGAGCTTTGGCCTCTTGCTTCGCCGGGATCGCGAGAATCATCCCGATTCCGAGATTGAACGTGCGGCGGTAGTCTTCCTCCGGAATCCCGCCGATGTTCCGTATGAGTTCAAATACGGCAGGCACGGTCCATGAACTGAGATCGACCGCGGCCGCCAGACCTTTGGGTAACATCCGGGGCAAATTATCCGTGATGCCGCCTCCGGTGATATGTGCCGCGCCCAACAGCAATCCGGCCTTCGTCAGCGCTTGTATCGGGGCAAGATAGCTCCGGTGAACCTTCAGCAACTCGTCTCCCAGGACGCCGCCGAGCTCCTCCACGCGGGAATCCACGTTGTAACCGCCGGCATCGAACAGGACCTTGCGGGCCAGCGAGAAGCCATTGGTATGAAGCCCGGCGGAGGGCAAACCGACCAGAATATCGCCGGCACGGATCTTTCTGCCTGTGATAACCTTGGTTTTCTCAGCCGCGCCGACGATGGTCCCGGCCAGATCATACTCCCCGTCCGCGTATAACCCTGGCATCTCTGCGGTTTCGCCACCTATGAGGGCGCAGCTGTTAGAGCGGCATCCACGCGCGAGACCGGAGACAACGGCAGCGGCCACGCGGGCGTCCAGTTTTCCAAAGGCCAGGTAATCGAGAAAGAACAGCGGCGTCGCACCCTGGACTGCAATGTCATTTACGCAATGATTGACAAGATCTTCCCCAATCGTGTCGTGCCGGCCGGTGAGAAAGGCGACTTTCAATTTTGTGCCGACGCCATCCACGGAACTGATCAGCACGGGGTTTCGCATCTTCGGCAACGCGTAACAAGCGCCGAAGGTACCGATTTCGGTCAGCACCCGCGGCGTGAACGTCTCGCGCGCCATTTTGGCGATCGAGGCGACCGCGCGGTCCGCCTCGTCGATATCGACGCCGGCTTCCTTGTACGAAATTCCGCGAGTTGTAACCATTTGACCTTAGAAAGTACCAGTATATCGACTCACTTATGAAAACCAGTTTCTTGCTTCCGAAAACGCTGCTGGTGCTGCTATGCGCGGCGCTCGCGGGGCTGAGCGCCGAAGGGCCTCAGGTATTCGCGATCCGCAACACGCGTGTGGTGCGCGTCTCCGGACCGCCGATTGAGGACGGTACCGTGGTGGTGCGAGACGGCCTGATTGAGGCCGTGGGCGCTAACGTCAAAGTCCCGCCGGACGCTTGGGTCATCGAGGGCAAGGGCCTGACCGTGTACCCGGGAATGATTGACGCGCTAAGCACGTGGGGTATCCCGGGCGCTGCCCCGCCCGCCGCCGCGGGCGGCGGGCGGCGCGGCGGCGGAGGCGGTCCCGCGGCCCCCACCACCCCGCAGTCGGTGATTCGCGGACCGGAAGACCGGCCGTCGAATACGAGCTACCTGAAGGCCGCAGACCAGATTGTTGCGGCCGACCCCAGCATTGAAACAGGCCGCAATGCCGGATTTACAACTGCCGCGACCTTTCCGAACTCGAACATTTTCGCCGGGCAGGGTGTGATATTCGATCTCGCCGGCGAGCGCAGCGGTAGCATGATCGTGTCGCCTTCGGCCGGCACCTATATCGCAATGCGCAGTGCAGGCGGTTTCGGCGGCAGCTTCCCGGGGTCGCTGATGGGCATTATGGCGTACGTCCACCAGATTTATCTGGACGCGGACCATTACAAGCTGGCCAAGCAGATCTACAGCCAGCACCCGCAGGGATTGCAGCGGCCGGCTTACGACCGCACGCTGGAAGGCGTGCTGGAGAGCCCGCGCGTGCTGCTTCCGGCGGCCCGCGCAGTGGAAGTGGACCGCATGATCCGCTTCGCCAGGGAACTGAACCGTAGCGCCGTACTGTACGGCGGCGATGAAGCGTGGCGCGCGGTGGATCTGTTAAAACAATCCGGCACGCCGATTCTCGTAAGCCTGAAGTGGCCCGAACGCTCTCGGGATGCCGACCCGGCCGCGCAGGATTCGCTGCACACGCTGGAGATGCGCGACAAAGCCCCGGGAACTCCGGGCGCCCTCGCGAAGGGTGGCGTGAAGTTCGCGTTCTACACGGATGGCTTGGCGACGCAGCAGGACATCAATCGCTCAGTAAAGCGGGCGCTCGACGCGGGATTGACGCAAGCCGACGCGGTGCGGGCGCTCACTCTCAGTCCCGCCGAGATTTATGGGGTTTCCGACCGCCTCGGTTCCATCGACAAAGGTAAGATCGCGAACCTGGTGGTGACGGAAGGCGAATTATTCCAGGACAAGACGAAAGTGAAGTATGTGTTTGTGGACGGATTGAAGTTTGAGCCGGCGGCTCCAGCCGCCCCGGCGCGGAGAAACACGGAGGCAACTCAATGAAAGAACGATTATTACTAGTAACGGCTGCGTTCGGACTGCTGCCGGTATCCATTTTTGCCGCCGCTCCCATTCTGATTGAGAACGCGACGGTGCTGACAATCACCAATGGAACGATCGCCAGGGGTTCGGTGTTGGTGCGGGACGGCAAGATCGCGGCGGTGGGCGAAAACATCAAAGCGCCGGCCGGCGCAACCGTTATCAATGCCGATGGTAAGTTCCTCATGCCCGGCATCATCGACTGCCACTCGCACATCATCGCGGAAGCCATCAATGAGGGCACGCTTTCGGTATCTTCCATGGTGGATGTGGGCGACGTGCTGAACCCGGAAGATATCGCGATTTACCGCGCATTGGCGGGCGGTGTTACCACGGCTAATATCCTGCATGGCAGTGCGAATTCAATAGGCGGCAAATGCGTGGTGGTGAAAACGCGTTGGGGAAAGAGCGCCGAGGAACTGAAGTTCCAGGGCGCATTGCCGGGCATTAAGTTCGCGCTCGGCGAGAACCCGAAACGGCGCGGGGAGGTTTCATTCGGCGCGCCATCGCCGACGCCGCCGCGCTACCCGGGAACGCGCATGGGCGTGGAGGAAGTGATCCGCGAAGCGTTCACGCAGGCCAAAGAATACCAGGCTTCTTGGAAGACTTACGAAGCGAAGAAAGCTAAAGGCGAAATCGCCATTCCGCCGGCGCGCGACCTGAAACTCGAGCCCCTGGTTGAAGTGTTGGAGGGCAAACGGCTGGTGCATGCGCATTGCTACCGGCAGGATGAGATCCTGATGCTGCTTCATGTGGCAGATGAGTTCGGGTTCAAAATCCGTACCTTGCAGCACGTACTCGAAGGCTACAAGGTGGCGGATGAAATCAAGGCCCACGGCGCGGGCGCATCTACTTTCAGCGACTGGTGGGCGTACAAGGTGGAAGCTTACGACGCGATTCCTTACAACGCGGCAATCATGATGAAACGAGGCGTTCTGGTCTCGCTGAATTCGGATGACGCCGAATTGATGCGCCATCTGAATACGGAAGCCGCCAAGACGATGAAATACGGCGGACTAACTGAAACCGAAGCGCTTTCCACAATTACCATCAATCCGGCCAAACAGCTCATGATCGAGAAGCGCGTAGGCTCGATCGAAGTCGGTAAGGACGCGGATATGGTCATTTACGACCAGCATCCGCTCTCGACTTTTGCAAAGGTGGAGAAGGTATTGATCGACGGCCAGGTTTACTTCGACCGCAACAAAGACATTGAAGGCCGCCCTGAGAAAGAAAAAGAGAAGAAGTTGCTGATCACGAAGGCTGCGGAGGAGCAGAAGAAAGCCGCTCCGACCGGCGGTGGATCGCGGAGACCGACTCAATGAATCGTCCGACTGTACTTTCCTTTTGCGGGCTGGTGCTTCTGGGCACGGCGCTCACCTGTTCCGCCGCGGACACCAATACGTTCCTGCTGCGGGGAGCGACCATCCACACCATGGCCGGGAAGGACATCGTAAACGGCTCCATTCTGGTGAGGGACGGGAAGATCGCCGGCGTGGGGCAGGACTTATCGGCACCGAGCGGGGTGCGAGTTATTGAAGGCAAGGGGATGCAGGTTTACCCCGGGATCATCGACGCGGGGACGTCGATTGGCCTCTCGGAGATCAGCGGGGTCGCGGTAACGAACGACGTTCAGGAAGTAGGTAAGTTCAATCCCGAGCTGAGGGCGTCAATTGCGGTGAATCCCGAAAGCGAACACATCCCGGTAACGCGCGCCAACGGTATCACGAGCGTATTGGCGCTGCCCGACGGACCGTTGATCTCGGGCCAGGCATCGTTGATTCACCTGGATGGCTGGACCACAGACCAAATGGAAGTAAAGCGTTCCACTGTAATGCATTTGCGTATGCCCGCGATTGGCGGGGCAGGGGGCCGCGGCGAGGGAAGGTTTGGTGCGCGTGGGTCATTCGACGAACAAAAGAAGACCTTCGATAAAGACGTGGCCGACCTGAATAACTTCTTCGAGGAAGCCCGGAGATACAAGCAGGCGAAGGCTGCTCATTCGCCGGGTTTCAAACCCGATTTGAAGCTGGAGGCGATGCAGCCGGTGATTGACGGCGAGGAACCAGTGCTGATTACGGCGGTTCGAGAGCGCGCGATCCGCGATGCGATCACGTTCGGAGACAAGCAGAAGCTCAAGATCATCCTGTGCCAGGCTACGGAAGCTTACAAGGTGATGGACGAGATCAAGTCACACAACATACCGGTGGTCCTGGGGCCGACGCTCGCTCTGCCCCTGGAGGAAGACGATCCATACGACCGTCCGGCGACTACCCCGGGTGAGCTTTACAAGGCAGGGATCAAGTTCGCGATTGCCAGCTTCAGCAACGAGTTCTCGCGCGATCTGCCGTACCAGGCGGCAGCCGCGGTCGCGTTCGGACTTCCGAAAGAGGAAGCCATGAAAGCAATTACCGTGAATGCCGCTCAGATCCTGGGCGTGGCCAACACGGTCGGGACTATCGAGGAAGGCAAGTCGGCGGACTTCATGTTGGTGGATGGAGATCCCCTGCTCGAGCAGACACAGATCAAGCAGCTATTTATCAAGGGCAATGACGTGAACCTGGATAACAAGCACAACCGGCTCTACGAGAAGTACATGAACCGGCCGAAGTAACACAGTTACGGGGACTCGCAGATCACTGTAACCGGACCGGCGTTCTCCAGCGTCACATTCATATGGGCCTGGAACACCCCGGTCGCAACCGGAATTCCCGCGAGTCTCATTCGTTCCACAAAATACTCATATAGGGGCCTGGCTTCCTCCGGCGGCGCCGCCGAGTCGAAGTCAGGCCGTCTTCCTTTCCGGGTATCTCCATATACGGTGAAGTTCGAGACAATAAGCACCGCGCCTCCCGTATCTTTCAGTCCAAGATTCATTTTGCCGTTTCGATCCGTGAAGATGCGGAGTCCGGCTATCTTGTCCGCCAGGTAATCGGCATCGGAACGCGAGTCGTACTTCGCTACACCCACAAGAAGTACTAACCCCTCGTCAATAGAAGCTGTAAGTACATTATTTATCCAAACGCTCGCCCGCACTACTCGCTGAACAACTATTCGCATGATTAGTCTATATGTTATATTGACTACGGGAGATATCATGCCAAGAGGCAAAACACGCCAAGACACCGACATGCTGGCAATGGCCCTGGTAGGCTACGAGCAGCAGAAAGCGAAGATAGATGAGAAGATCCGCGAGATCAAGGGACTTCTCGGCGGTGGCAAGAAGACGGCAGCATCACAGAGTGGAGAAGCAACTTCCGCACCGGCCGCGCCTGCACGCAAGAAGAGGGTATTGAGCGCGGAAGCCCGCAAGCGCATTGCCAGCGCGCAGAAGCGCCGCTGGGCGGAACATCGTAAGAAGCTTGCGCAGGGAACGTAGAGACCAGTTATCTTCTAAGTATCTGAAGCCGGAGGTAGGGCGCAAGCCTTATTTCCGGCTTTATTGTTTTGCACCTTATAATCGAGCCATGGGCGAACTGAGCCGCATCGGCGTTGCGATCGATTCCGATCTGCTGGAGAAGTTCGACCGCCTCATCGGCCAGCGAGGCTATACGAACCGTTCTGAGGCTTTCCGGGATCTGATCCGCGACGAGTTGGTTCAGAAGACATGGGAATCGCCGGACAGCGAGGTGGTGGGCACGGTGACGCTGGTTTACGACCACAATGTGCGGATGCTCAGCGAGAGACTGACGGATATGCAGCACGACCATCACCAGCAGATCCTTTCAACCCTGCACGTACATCTGGATCACGATAACTGCCTGGAGGTGCTGGTAGTGAAAGGACAGGCGAAGAACGTGCAGACCATCGCCGAGAAGCTGATCAGCACGAAAGGTGTGAAGCACGGCCGGCTGACGATTACGACTTCTGGGAAAGAGTTATAGGCTCCGGCTGGGCACCGCGCGAAGCTGGGCGTCCTCCAGCCTTTTGGTTTCCTGCCACGTGTAGATCATGCGGTGAACTACCGTCAGGTTCGAGAGCACCGCGATCACCCACAAAGCAGGCGCCATCCGGCCGAAGAGCCCGCCGATAATAATAAGCACAACCCGCTCGGGGCGTTCCAAAAATCCCACCTTGCACTTTGGAATCGTATTTTCCGCGCGAGCGCGTGTGTAACTGACCATCACGGAGCCGGTCATCACGATCGCCGTCAGGACAATGTAGAAGAAACGGTTGATGGAGGCGTAATAAACGAGGAGGCCCATGAAGAGGCAGAGGTCGGAATAGCGATCCAGCACCGAGTCCCAGAAGCCGCCGAATCGCGTGACACGGTTGGTTTCACGAGCGACACGGCCATCCACCATATCGAACAGGCCGGCTCCGATCACGACCAGCGCGCCCGTCCTGAATCTGCCGGCCGCGAACAGGAACGCGGCCCATACGTTGATCACCAGGCCGATGAAAGTAAGTACATTCGGATGGATCCGGGAGAGCGCCAGAGAGTTGACGATTTTCTCCAGGATCTTTCCGCAGAACCAGCCGATGCCGCGGGTGAAAGTCATTCTACGCCATTTCGTGGATGGTCTTCAGGCGCACAATTTCGAGCTCTTTCACTCCGCCTGGGAGTTGCACCTTCACCACATCGCCGACTTCTTTCCCCACCAGGCTCTTGCCGATCGGCGAACCGGTCGAGATCATCCCGCGCGCGGCGTCGGTCTCTTCCGTCATCACCAGCGTGTAGGTCAACTCCTCGTCCTTCTTCAGATCGAGGACGACTACTTCCGACCCAAGACCAACGCGATCCGTCGGGATCCGCGTGAAGTCGATCATGGAAACCTCCGCAAGACGTTGTTTCAACTGATTCAACCGCGCATTCACCATACCCTGGCGTTCCTTCGCCGCATGGTACTCAGCGTTTTCTTTCAGATCGCCATGGGCGCGCGCCGTCAGGATCTGCCTTGGCAGCTCCACGCGAAACTCCTGCTCGAGCGCGGCGATCTCGTCCTGCAGTTTCTTCTTGATATCGTTCATGGAATTACGAACCCGGGGGAAATGCTCCTATTCGCCCATTATAGCGGCTTCAAATCGGCTAACAGCGTCGGGATGAGTTCCGAAACGGTCGGATGAATATGGACGGCGCGCTGGATGACTTCATAAGGCGCTTTTGCGTACATTATGTCGAGGAGGCAATGGACAACCTCATCGCACTCCACGCCGAGCAGGCAGGCGCCTAGAATCAGGTGACTTTCGGCATCGACCAGAACCTTGAGGAAACCCTTGGTTTCGCCTTTCTCGACCGCGCGGCCGACTTTGGTCATTGGACGGATCGCCATCAGCGCCGGACGTCCCGACGCGCGGACCGCGTCCTCGGACATGCCGACTCGGGCAAGCGGCGGATCTATGTACACGTTGTAAGCCTGCAAGCGGTCGCTCACGCGGCGGGAGGCGCCGTCGAGAAGATTGGCCGCGACAATCTCGTAGTCGTTGTACGACGTGTGGGTGAACGCGCCTTTTCCGTTGCAATCGCCCATGGCCCAGACACCGGGAACGTTCGTGAGAAGCTGGTCATCCACTTGTATGTAGCCACGGGAATCCGTTGCGATGCCGGCGGCTTCCAGACCCAGATCGTCCGTGTTCGGTACCCGGCCGAGCGCGACCAGCAGGTGCGTGCCCGTGTCTTCGCCTGCGCTCGAACGCACTGTGATCCGGCCGGATTCACCTGAGACACTCAGCTGCCGTGCGCCCGTAAGGACCCGGACGCCTTCCGCTTCCAGGATCTCGCGCACGCCCCGAGCGATGTCTTCGTCTTCTTTCGACAGGAGCTGCGGGCCGCGCTCGAAGATGGTGACTTCGCTACCGAAGCGGCGATACATCTGACCGAACTCGAGCCCGACATAACTGCCGCCGAGGATGAGCAGGCGCCCGGGCAGGTAATCGACATCCACCATGGCGGAGTTGGTCATGTGGGGAACTCCGCGCAGTCCGGGTATCTCCGGAACGGCCGCGCGGGCGCCGACATTGATAAAGATCATCGGAGCTTCGAGGAGCTCGCCGTCAACTTCCACCAGATGGGGACCGGCGAACCGGGCATGGCCCTGGATCACGCGGCAGTTATCGAGCGTGGTGAGCATTTGGTGGACACCGGTTTCGGACGCGCCGGCGACGGCATCTTTGCGCGCCTTCACCTTCTTCATGTCCGCGCGGATGGGACTGTCGATTACCACACCGTAGTCCGCGGCCCGCCTTGCGACGTAAGCGGTGCGCGCGCTGGCGATGAGAGTCTTTGTCGGGATGCAACCCGTGTTGACGCAGGTGCCGCCAAAGCGCTTACGTTCGATGACGGCAATTGACATGCCGGCTTTCGAAAGGCGTTGCGCCAGGGAGGGTCCGGCTTGTCCCGTACCTATGACGATTGCATCGAATCGGGTGGGCATACCCGATTGTAATCGCGGGCTCTAAGGCGCCTTTAACGCGGCGGCTGCATCGATCAGTCCGAAGCCGTCATTAGGGCTGTAGCCAGTGCCGATCTTATTCATGAAGGTCCCGGTCAAGGTCGTGCCGCCGGAGAGGGTCGCAGTAACGGTAGCACCGGCCAGAAGATCGGCGGAATCCGCAATTTGACTGATAGGCGTGATATCGGGTTCAATCCCGAAGGACGCGAAGCTCCCCGAGGTAAGACCGCCGAATGTGACGGTGAGCGATTTCGGCTTTCCCGTCGCGGTGGCTGACACGGTCACTCCAGGGCTGGAGGGGCCGGCTGTAAACGGGAATCCGGTCCGGGTGGATGGATTGAAGTTGAGTCCGGCGGGCGTAAGGTCGATTGTGAGGGTCGTCAGCGTTTGTCCGGCGCTGGGTGAATTGAAAGTAACGTGGAAGAAATTCGGGCTATCCTCGGCGCCATCGTAGTAGCTTCCGGTTGCCGTAACGTTGACCGTGGCCGGTCCGGAGGCGAGATTTGCCTGGCTGAAAAACGGATCGAGATCGCGAGGTCCCGGCGAAGCCTGCAACTTACTCCGGATTTGTTCTGGCGTCAACGATCCGGGACCACCCGCGTTCTGGAGCAGCAAAGCTGCCACGCCGGCGGCGTGGGGGGCGGCGGCGCTTGTACCGCAAAATGTGTAGAACACATCGACTGCGTCCGGTTGGCCGAGAAACGTATTGCTCACGCAATCCGGCGCGGCGATATCCGGTTTCTGAAGAGTCAACGGACTGCTGAGACGGTTACCTGACGGATCCAATGAAAGTATTACCGGACCGCCGCTCGAATAGGGCTCCAACTCGGGCGTAACTTGCGTATTCAGTTGGTTGTCATAAAGATACGCGCCCACGCTGATTGCGTTCTTCGCTCCCGAGTGTCCCGTGACGGAAGGCTGTAACGCACTGAGGTAGTCACCCGAGACCGTGGCGAACGAAGATCCCACCAGAAAGGTATAGCGAACCTGCGTTGCGAGATGGGAACCCTTGCCCGTACGTGCGATCACGAAGCGATAGGTTCCGCTACTTGGGATGACGACGTCTTGGATTGGTTCATTCCCGCTGAAGCTGTCGGCCGCAACGGCCGCCAGATACTTGCCGGACGAATCGAAGACCAGGAGGTGCAAATCGGTAGTGATGCCGCTTGGGGTGAGGTCGAACGGATCGTCCCATTGCATGATTAACTCGAGGGTATCTACAGAATCCACGCCACTGATATTCACGGTCTGGGAGATCGCGGGCGTTCCGCCCGATACGGGATTGAAATTGTGGAAACCTCCGCTGGTATCGATGTTCGAAGGAATCGTGGAGAGATTCACCGCCTGGCCAGTCAACGATCTTGCCGCCGTATCGGCCACGAGCTGGAGCGGGGATGCATATCCGCCGCCGCCATCATTGCCCGCCGCCGTGAAATACGCTACCTTCTTTCCGGCAAGCGTTGAGCCGGCAACAACGTCGTTTATGGCCTGGGCGATCTGGCCATCCGAGAACCATGGCTCGCCGGGATAGCTGATGTCGTCTACCAGAATGTCCGCGGCGCAACTGGAGTCTCGCCTGAGGCGCCGTATGTTGGAGGCAAAAGAAGCGGGTCCCAGGATCGCGCTGGCGAAACACATGTTTACGCCGGGCGCTATGTCATACACAACCTGCGCGATCGCGCGTCCCTCGTCCGTGAAACCGTCGACGTCGTCCCCGCCATCGCTCAGGAACTTCAGGCCGGGACGGCCGTCGGGCACACCTATGTTCGGCAGGTCGCCCGTGTTTACATCGTCGTATGCGGTCGGCGCGGTGGACACGCCGTTGAAACTGTCCGAGAGAATGCCGACCGTAATCCCTTGACCGGTTATTCCGGAAGCGTTGACCTGGTCGGAATGGATCACTGCCGCGCCCTGGGAGGTCACGGCGCCGGCGTGCGTGTATGGACGGTGGACGAGCTTGACCGTGCTCACACCCGGCACACGCGCCAGCTGCTCAGAGGATCGTAGCGCCACATATGCCGAGAGCGAACCATTGCGGTAATCCGGGTCTTCCGCGACGATCCTGGCTCCCAGCGCGGCGATGGCCGCCCGCACATCGTCAATGGCCGCCGTTCCGTCCAGGTTAACCGTCACCAGAACGCGGTCGGTGGAATCCACCAGGAGGGCGCGTTTCGGGTTATCGATGAGGGTATGCCGGCCGGTGGTGAGGTCAAGCGCGAGCACCCTTCCGCGCAAGCGCAATTCAGGTGCGCCCGCCGGCCGCGCCTCCTGCATCTGGACGAGCTCCCGGAGTCCTCCCCCCAGGTTGCGCGGCATTTCCTGAGCGAGAACCGGACCCGCAATTATTATGCTGAATAAAAGAAAAAATTCGAAATAAAAGGTTCGATTTCTCAAAAACGGCATCCTCGTTTCGTAAGTGTAACCCGAGTGCGGTAAGAAGGTTTGGAAAAGAAGTGAAGTTAACTGCGCATGCGCAACAGAAGATAAGTGCCCGCGAGCGCAAACAGCGCGTCGGGGGCCCAGGCGGCCACGGCAGGGGGGAGATGATTGACGTTACCGAGCTGTTCGAAGAACTTATCGACGCCCCAGT
>JAOAPQ010000722.1 GCA_025462965.1 Bryobacterales bacterium | reverse complement strand
CAAAATACGAGCCTCGCGAACGTCTCTGGCGATGGGAATAACGTCATAGTATTTCTGGATACGCCGGCAATTCGGAGCGCCTTGGGACCGTCGGTCACCGCCGTAACGATCCCGGTGTTCTTCAGCGATGGAACGATACTGGATTCCGATATCATCTTCAACCCGGCGTTTTCCTTTTCCACCACGGGCGCAGCGAAGACATACGACATTCAATCCATCCTGACTCATGAACTGGGTCATTCTCTGGGGGCCAATCACTCCGGCATTGTGGGAGCGGCAATGTATCAGTTCATTACCACGAACTCGACTGCTTACGCGAACCTCGGTGCCGATGACACGTCGTTCGTCACATCTGCTTACCCCGCCGCATCCGCGGCCTCATACGGCGGTATCTCGGGTACCCTGTCGTTGAATGGCGCGCCGGTTCGCAGCGCTCTTGTCAACGCGATAGATATCACTTTGGGAACGTCTATCTCGGCTTTAACCAGCGGTCTCGATGGAACGTACTCCATGGTGATGCCGCCCGGAAATTATGTGTTGTTTGCCCAGCCGCTCACCGGGAACGTTCTGCCCGGAAATCTGTATCTGACAACGGCCGACGCGGTCGACACCGACTTCAGCAGCGGATTCCTGGGTGGCAACGCCTCGCCAGGGACGGTCGCGGTCACGGCCGGCAATATCGCGAACGGCGACTTCTCACCACCGGCTTCAGGCACATCTACACCAATCAATTTTCAGTATTTCAATACCGGCGCCGCGGGCGGTTTCGGCGATCAGACCCAACTCTTCGGCACCGCTGTGCCGCAAACCATCGTTTCAGGCCAGACCTTGGATCTCGTCATGCTTGGGCCCGGCCTTGATGCCGCCCTGAGCGATGCCAACATCATGCTGCTTGGTCCGCTCACGCTGAAGCCGGGATCAGTCCGTCCGGATGCTTACGTGGATAGCAACACGTCGTTGCCATTCATGCGGATGACGGTGACCATCGCAGCAGTTACGACTCCGACCTCCGCAACTCTGATCGTCACGAAGAACGGAAGCATCAGCAGCTACACCGGCGGTCTGATCCTGATGCCGCCACCGCCGCCGGCCATCTAGCTACTGCACTTTTCCAGCGCTCAGAAGGTTGGCGAAGATTCTGTAGGCGCCGGGCACACCTGCCGGCAACTGGCGGAACCACGCGTAGGACGAGAAGATATAAACACCCTTTCCGTAGCGCGTGAACAGCGTACCGCCGGGAAGGTCCTTTTCCTTCGGATCGTGGGAGGAGAAAACCGTCTCGTAGTGCGGATCCCACTGGGATGCAAAGTAGAGCCCGCGCTCCTGAACCCAACCCTCGAAATCCTTCGATGTGATCACGTTCGGAGCCCGCAGCACAGGGTTCTTCATGCTGAGGAATTCCACGGGCGCTTCTTCGACCGTCACGCGATCGCGTCCAACAGTGAACGGATACGGACCCATGTGAGCAAGGTTCGAATCCCCTCCAGTCGAGAAACGCCGGTCCTCGGCCACGTTATACTGGACAACCATCGTGCCGCCGTTGTTCACATACTGCAGCAGTCTCGGCTGATTGGCCCTGAGATCCGCGCGCACATTATACGCACGCACGCCGGTCACGATCGCATCGAAGGCCGAGAGATCTCCCGAGGTCAGATCATTCTCGCTGAGCAACATTACGTCGCAGCCCATCTGGCGCAAGGCATCCGGAACCTCATCGCCCGCGCCCATGATGTAGCCGATCTTGTGTGCGAGAACAGTCAACGGCGCCACCCGTAACGCTCCGGAGGAAGGATAAAAGACCGTCTGTGTCGGAATATGCGTGTACGCAATGGTCTGCACGCCGGATTCGACCTTCGCTCCGCCAATTGTCGCGAATGCGTGGAAATGCGCGGCCGCGTTGGCAGGAAAAGATGTCGGCGTGACGGTGAAGGTCATATCTTCTTGCTCGCCCGCGCTCTGTAGCTTAAAGGGCAGCGAAGAAGGCTCGACGCGCCAGCCGGCGTCTGCCTCAAGATGAATATCGCCTGCCGCCTGATCCACATTGGCCTTGACCTGCACCTGCAGACGGCGCGGCGCCTTGCTGGTGAAAACCAGAACGGGCGTGGGAAGATCGACCGCGACGGCGGGGACCACGGTCAAGGGCCGGGTCAATTCACCCTGCACCCGGTCCACGTAGCGGAACGAGACCGGGCGAACCAGAGAGATCTGCCCGGCGCCGGTTTTCACCCGGAACGTAGCCGTCAAGACCGGAACTGGATCGGCACGCCCAATCAGCAAGGGGTCCTCAATACTGTATCGACTCGTCTCGGGCGGCTTAACGAGCCAGAAGGGCTGCGAAATGGGTTGGTTCGGCGGGACGCTAAGATCCACGGCTTTCGTGAGCGGCGAGTTATAGGCGAGAGGTCCCCCGGCCTCTACCGTTCGTTCCTCGCCCACGCCTTGCATGCGCACCGTCACGCTGGAGAACGGCACCGATGAACGATCGATCGCCGTAAGCGTCACTTTCAACTTTCCGCCGGGAACGGCCGCGAAGCGATCCGCTTCCGCCCCGACCCAGAGCCCGGAACACAAAGCGATGGCTTCGTCCAACTCCGTCAGCTTACGGATACCCCACGGGTTTCCTTGTTCCGCAAGCGTCGCGACGGAGGGCCGCGCTTCGAGCAGGATCGGTACGATCTTCTCCGGATGCTCCGGCGCAAACTGCGCTGCCGCCTTCGCCAGCAACTCGCCGATCCGCGCGCCGCCGGGCAGCCGTTTCCACGTGATGTCAATATCGTCGAACAGATCTTTTCGCGGCGCGTCGCCCGCCACAATCGTCAGGAAGTTACGTGAAGGACCGCGACGTTCAGGCGATCCCATTCCCTGGCTCCGATGCTCGCTGCGACTGATGCCGGCGATCTCACCATACGATTTCCCAAGCACCGGATTATAGAGCCCGGTATCGAACTCGATGCGCGCGGGAAGCTTCTCGACCTCTTTCTCCTCGGCCGGCGTGAACGCGAACGCGTTCCACATCAAACGCTTGGCTTTCCAGGGCTTCGCGAACTTCAACTGCTCCGGGAACCTGGTCGGGTCAGCGGCTGCGAAGTAAGCTTCTTTTCCGAGAATCGCGGAAGCCTGGTGCTGCCCGTGACCATCGCGCGGCGTACCGGAGAAGCGCAGCACGATCACGTCGGGTTGGTAGCGGCGAATCACCCAAACCATATCGGAAAGGATCTGGTCGTGGCCCCACTTCTCCAAAGTCTCCTGAGGCGTCTTCGTGAACCCGAAATCGATGGCACGAGTGAAGAACTGCTCCGCCCCATCAATGCGCCGCGCGGCAAGCAGCTCCTGCGTGCGGATGACTCCGAGCAGATCGCCCTGTTCGGAGCCGATCAGATTCTGTCCGCCCTCGCCCCGGGTGGCGGAAAGGTATGCGGTTCGCAGCTTGCGGCCGCGCGCCCAATATGCGAGCGCAGCCGTATTCTCATCGTCCGGGTGCGCGGCGATCATCAGCACGCTACCCACAACGTTCAGCCGTTCGAGCGCGAGCTCGATCTCAGGCGTTCCCGAAAGATTGCGCTGCGCAAACAAAGACGCAGCCAGCGCGATGGCAATCCCGCAAGCAAGCAGAGTTTTCATGAAACTTGAATTGTACTTTACCGGCGATAGCCGTAGGACAGGCGATCGTTTGCTATTGGCCTGTCGTCTCCTCAGTACTTACGAATGGCTCAACACGTCCCGCAACGTTCCTGTTTCGGCCTGGATTTTATCCTGCAGCATCAGCAGAGCGTGAATTAACTGCTCCGGCCGCGGCGGGCACCCTGGTACGTAGACGTCTACGGGAATCACTTGGTTCACGGGGATTAGTGCGTAATTGTTGAACACGCCCGTCGAGGTCGCGCAGGCACCCATCGAAATTACCCATTTCGGCTCCGGCATCTGCTCGTAGAGCGTCCGGATCACGGGCGCCATCTTGATGCTCACGCGGCCCGCGATAATCATCAGGTCCGACTGCCGGGGCGACCCGCGAAACACCTCAGCGCCGAAACGCGCAACATCGAACCGCGAGGCGCTCATCGACATCATCTCGATTGCGCAGCAAGCTAGCCCGAATGTCATAGGCCAAATGGAGTTCTTACGCGCCCAATTGATAGCTTGGTCGAGCCGTGTCGTAATGATGCCTTCGGCCGCCGCGGCATGTTCCACGGACGCGTTGTCTACACGCGCGAAGAGCTCCGCTGGATAACTCGCCATTGGTGGCTTCATGCACTTATTCTCGCATGAACCGTCCAGGGCGCCTTCCGGACGCAGGCTACACTTGGAGAATATCTCAGCTCGCATGCACTCCGAATCCTACGATCACGCGCTCAGCCGCGCCGCGCAATTATGCGGCATTGAACCGGAATTCTGGGACATTTTCGGGAATAGGCATCTGACGTCGCGTGAGACCACTCAGGCGATCGTCTCGGCGCTGGGGATTCCGGTGGAAGATCTCGATCAACTCCAAGCGGGCATTGCGCGTCTGGAACACGCCGACTGGACCCAGATCCTGGAGCCGTGCCGGGTCGTGAGCGTCAACCGGCAACCCATCCGAATTCCGATTCACATTCCTTCCGCGCAGGAAAACGCAGCGGCGGAGGTGGAACTGCGTCTGGAAGACGGCACTACCGAGCAGTTCACCACCGATCTCGCCCAACAAGACGCAATCGGAACGATGACCGTGAATGATGGACGCTACATACGGAAAGAGATCGCGATCTCTCAATCGTTGCCGCTGGGCTATCACTCGGTGCGTGTCCTGTTGCCGGATCTTCCGGCGGGTGAGATGCGCCTCATCGTGACCCCGGACCGGGCATATCTGCCGAGCTCTCTGGAGGATGGCGGCCGCTCCGCCGGCGTCGCCGTTACCCTTTATGGACTGCGCTCGGAGCGCAACTGGGGTTCCGGCGATTTCCGGGATCTGCGCGCCGCTTGCGAGTGGGCGGCTAAGGAAGTGGGCGTCGGTTTCCTGGCGCTCAACCCTCTGCACGCCATTCACAACCGGCAGCCGTATAATGCCAGTCCTTATCTGCCGAACAGCATTTTCTATCAAAACTTTATTTATCTGGATATCGAAGCGCTCGAAGAGTTTCAGGAATCCCCTGAGGCCCAGGCGCTTTGGCGCAGCCCTGGGATTCAGGAAGAGATACGTCAGTTACGCGCAAGCGACTACGTGGAATACGAGCGCGTTCAGGCCCTGAAGCTTCGGTTTCTGAAGATCGCGTTTCAGTGGTCACAGACCCATCCTGATCCGTGGCGCATGGCGCAATTCTTCGTTTACATCGAGAAGGAAGGCGATTTGCTTCTTCGGTTCGCGACTTATTGCGCGCTGGACGAACACTTGCACCGCGAGAACCCGGACCTGTGGGTGTGGACGGATTGGCCGGCCGATTACCAGGAACCCACATCCGAGAAAACACGTGCGTTTCAAGCGCAACACAGTGAATCGATTCTCTTCTACCAGTACGTGCAATGGCAGATCAACCGCCAGCTAAACAACGCGCAGGAGCATGCGAGGCGTTGTGGAATGGCCATTGGTCTCTATCACGATCTGGCACTCGCCACGGACCGTTGCGGTTCGGATCTCTGGGCCCATCGTCCGTTCTATGTGAGCGGCTGCCGGGTGGGCTCTCCACCCGACGATTTTTCGCCCCAGGGCCAGGACTGGGCCTTTCCACCGCCGAATAAATACCGCCACAGGGCGGACGGATACCGACTGTTCGCGGATTCCATCCGCAAGACGTGCTCGCATGGCGGCGCGCTACGAATCGATCATGTGATGCGCTTCTTCCGCCTGTTCTGGATTCCCGATGGGAAGACCGCCGCCTCGGGCACTTATGTTCGGGATCATTGGGAAGACCTGATTCGAATTCTGGCGCTGGAGAGCGTACGTAACCGAGTGCTGGTCGTCGGGGAAGACCTGGGCACAGTGGAACCGGAGGTGCGCGAGAACCTGGCACGCTACGGCATCCTGAGTTATCGGCTGTTTTACTTTGAGCGCCGGAGCAGCGGGGCATACAAGGATGCTTCCGAATATCCCCGGGAGGCGCTGGTTTCGTCCACGACGCATGATCTCCCAACCATCGCCGGCTTCTGGCTCAACGAGGATATCGAAGCGCGCCGCCGCGCCGGCCTTCTGGACGACGCCGGGTACCGCGCGCAACTCGCCGAACGCCTTGCCGAGAAGCAAAAGATGCTCGACGTCTTGTGGTCCTCGGGCCTTCTGCCCGCTCACGTCCCGCGCAATGCGGCGTTAATTCCCGAACTGACGGGCGAACTGCACAACGCGATAATCGGCTTCCTCGCCACCACTCCTTCCATGCTGATGGTGGTGAACCAGGAAGACCTCTCGAAAGAGGTTGCCCAGCAGAACCTGCCTGGCACCACGGATCAACATCGCAACTGGAGCAGGAAGATGAAGTTTACGCTGGAGCAGTTGCGCTCAGACCCGCAAGCCCTCGCGTTCGTGGAGATGTTCCGCCACTGGCTGGCACGCTCGGGCCGGGCTTAGCCAAAACCGGAATCGCATTTCAGATTCGGCGTCAATATC